>JASHPN010000161.1 GCA_030038175.1 Verrucomicrobiia bacterium | reverse complement strand
TCGGGTATCCGATCCAGGATTGCCTGGTTGCGTTTGGCATCTTCGCGCAGCGCGCGGGTATTTTCCGTTGCAATGTAGCCCGGGGCAATGGCATTGACGTTGATGCGTTCCTTCGCCCATTCATTAGCGAGGGCCCTGGTGAGGCCGGCGAGGCCATGTTTGCTGGCCGTATAAGCGGGAACTAAAATGCCGCCCTGAAACGAAAGCAGAGAGGCGATATTGACAATTTTGAGGCGCGCTTCCGGACCGGATTTTGCCCGCCCCAGGTTTAACCACCACTTTGCCGCCGCCTGGCACAGGAAAAACGGCGCCGACAAGTTGGTTTGCAATACTTCGTTCCAATCGGCTTCGGAGAAATCTGCCGCCGGGGCGCGCCGGATGATGCCGGCGTTATTGACGAGCACATCCACGCGCCCGACCTGTTTGACGATTTCAGAAATCAAGTCCGCCGCCGCCTTTTGGGTTCCGGCGCTCAGGTCGGCCTTGACGGGAGTGAATCTGCCGCCGGAACATATGCCGGCGGTTTCGGCCAGGCTGCTTCGCGCCACGCCAACCACCGCCGCGCCTTCCCGGGCAAACGCCGCGCAAATGGACTGTCCGATGCCCCGGCTGGCGCCGGTTACGACCACAACTTTGTTTTCGAAACGTGTCATTTGATGAGTTTGGCAAATACCGGGCTCGTCATGAACCGCATTGGAGCGCGGTACTCATGCCGCTTCGGCGTCTCTTTGGCAACCAACGTTGATGCGGCCTGAAGGCCGCGCCCCGGCTCGTGGTTCCGAAGCTTCCAAAAGGCGCGAGCCTGCTGGAGCCCTGACGTCACTATCGCAAATCCAGCGGTTTAGCCGGGTCCATGTCGTCAAAGGTCAGGTTCTCGCCGGCCATTCCCCAGATAAATTTGTAATTGCCTTCGCCACAACCGCAGTGGATCGACCAATTGGGCGAGAGCGCCACCTGTTCGTTGTGGACGAACAAATGCCGCGTGGCGCGGGGTTCACCCAGAAAATGCGCAAGAATTTTTTCGCCAAGATCGAAGTAAAAATAGATTTCCGTGCGCCGCCAGTGCGTGTGGGGCGGGAATGAATTCCAAACGCTGCCATCATCGAGCGCCGTGAATCCCATGACCAACTGGCAGCTTTGGATGCCTCCCGGGTGAATGAATTTATAAATCGTCCGCTTGTTGGCCGTGGCCTGGGAACCCAGGGGGAGCGGCGACGCGTCGCGGGATTTCATCACCGCCGCCGGAAACGCGGCATGCGCCGGGCAACTCAGAAAATAGAATTTCGCCGGATTTGCTTCATCCGCGCTCTCGAATGAAACGGACTTTGTGCCTTTGGGCAAGTAAGCGCAATCCAGCCTCTCCAGCGCGAACGTTTTGCCGTCGGCGACGATTCGGCCCGCCCCCCCCACGTTGATAGCGCCCAGTTCGCGGCGTTCCAGAAAAAAGGACGTGCCGGTTTCTTTATGGTTTGGCAATGACAACGGTTTGAGAGGCATCGCGCCGCCGGCGACCAAACGGTCCAAATCCGTAAAAACGCCAGTGATTTGGCCAGGCTCAAAAATCCTTTCGACCAGGAACGTGTCCCGCAGTTCGTCCGTGGTGAGACGCGCCACGTCCGAGGGACGGGGCATTCTGCGGATGGCATTTTGAAACATAGCAGCGCGGAAAAATTCGGCGAAGTCCGGGCGGGCCGGGCATTACACTTCGATGCCGTAGGCTTTGAGTTTATTGTAAAGCGTTTGGCGTCCAATCCCGAGGCGCTTGGCGGCTTCCAGTTTGTTCCCGGAGGCGGCTTTGAGCGTCTGAACGATGGTATTGCGCTCCACGCTCTCAAGCAACGTGTAGCCGGAATCGGTTTCTTCGGAATACTCGACCGGCTTCGAGCTGGAAATGGATAAATCAGCGACATCAATTTCCGAACCTTCGCAAAGCAGCACGGCCCGTTGAATTTCATTTTGCAACTGCCGGACGTTTCCCGGCCAGTCAAAGTCGGTGAGCCGGTCAATGGCGCCGGCCGTAAAACCCTGAATATCCCGATTGGCCTGGGCCGCAAAGCGTTTTAGAAAAACGCCGGCCAGCGGCATGATATCGTCGCGCCGATCGCGCAATGGCGGCAAATGGACCGAAATGGCGCTGATTCGATAAAATAAATCTTCGCGCAGCTTGCCGTCTTTAATGGCGACATCCGGCTGGCGATTGGTGGCCGCAACGATGCGGCAGTTCGTTTTGTACGAGGTCTTGCCGCCCACCGGACGCACTTCCTGGTCCTGCAACACCCGCAGCAATTTGCTTTGGGTATCGGTCGGCATCTCGGAAATTTCGTCTAGAAACAGCGTCCCGCCCTCTGCCTGCCGGAAAAGGCCGTCCCGGTCGGAATGGGCGCCCGTAAAAGCGCCTTTTACCGAGCCGAACAATTCGCTCTCGATCAATTCGCGCGGCAGGGCGGCGCAATTAATCTTGATGATTTTATTTTTGGTCCGCGGGCTTAAGCTGTGAATCAAATCGGCGATGACTTCCTTGCCCGAGCCGCTTTCGCCGGTGATCAGAACGGTCACGTCGCTGGGAGCCACGCGCTCGACGGTTCGAACGACTTCCTGCATCGCCGGGCTGCGAAAAATCGGCGAAGCGGTCCCGCTCATCGTTTCGAGCGCGCGGCGGAGCGTCAGGTTTTCGGCGCTTTGTTCCTTGCGTTCGATGGCGCATTTGACGTCCGCGAGCAGTTTTTCGTTTTCAAAGGGCTTGGTCAGGAACGTGTAGGCGCCGCGGCGGCCGGCCTCGATGGCCATGCTCATGGTGCCGTAGCCGCTCAAGAGGATGACTTCGGTGTCGGTCCAGCGTTTTTTGATTTGCGTCAGCAAATCCAGCCCGTCGGCGTCCGGCAATTTGACATCCAGCAGCACCACGTCGGGCGCGGGCTGGGTCAACATTTTTTTTAACGCCGCTCCGCTGGCGGCCTGGGCGACGTCGTAGTATTCACCGAGCACCGCGGCGAGCAGTTGGCGCAGGTCGTTTTCGTCATCTACGACTAGAATTTTTGCTTTCATTGTTTCGACTTCTGCAGACTCTGTATGTTTCCCGATTTTAATGTTTATGCGATTGCGCGCAGGCTTCGACGAACCGCGAAAAAATCGCCTGATGCTCCGGATGTTTCACCAGGCGTTCGGGATGAAACTGCACTGCCAGGAAAAACGGCAATGCCGACCCGTTAAAAGAGTCCGGTTTCAATTCCATGGCTTCAACAATTCCGTCCGTCGTTCGCGCGACCGCGGCGAAAGGTTCGGCCGGTTCCAAAACGCCCTGATGGTGTGAACTGTTCACGCCTAAAGTTCTTTTACCGGTGATTCTGGACAGCAGCGAACCCGCTGTCAACGGAACTTCGTGGCTCAATGCTTCGCCGGCCTTGTCCGTGCGAGCGTGGTTGAGGGCGCCGGGCAATTGGCTGGGGATATCTACGATCAATTGACGCCCGAACGCAATATTGAGCATTTGAAAGCCGCGACAAATCGCCAGCAACGGTTTGTGCTGTTGAAAAATTTCATCAATCAAAATCAATTCCCGCAAATCGCGGCCTTTAACGTCCGGCGGCATGGCCACCGTTTTGCGGACTGCGGCCGGCACATCCTTCGCATAGAGATCCGGGTTAATGTCATCGCCGCCGGTCAGCAATACGCCATCAGCGCGGCGAACGGCTTCGGAGAGCACCGCCCGCTCCGATGTCAGGGGAACTATTACCGGAATCCCGCCACCCTGGAGTACCGCATATTCATACCGAAAGGACAGGCTGCTGGAAGTGTCATAAAATTCGACACCCTTTCTTTCTGTGCTGGGCGTGACCAAAATCAGGGGCAATTGGGCCATTGAAATTATAGGATTTTGACGACAATCCGGGAAATATGGCCTCTAACAGCCATGGTGATTGCTGGCATAGCTTCTGCTGGATGAGCGTTGCTATGACAGCCAGCATTGTAAAGCGAAGCAAGGTTTACCATTTGCTGAACACTATTGCTCCCATCAATCACAAACTCAAGGCAGAATTGGACATTCTTGGTTCCATCGGAATGATCATTTCGGCCCTGGCAGCGGTGATTGTGTTTAGCTTGTAATCAGTTTGGGACCAGCAGAATCAGTTTTTTTGCCATGGGAATCGTGCTCATTGCAACCCGGGCATAAACCTTAACCAACGCCGATGCGCTTGCTCACCTGCCCCGCCTGGCTGTGCGTGGCAGGCGCGCGCGGCCCGGTGACGGGCGATAAAATCCCTGTTCATTTCCCGTTCTGCGATTAAATTTCTTTCCGTGAAAATCATCACGGACGAAACATGCGCAATCTATTCACGGGCCGGACACCCGGAACGGCCGGCCAGGGTCACGGCGACCGTCACCCGGTTGAAAGCTCAAAATGAATTGACTGTCGAATGGCTTGCGCCATCGCGGGTTTCCGACCAACAAATTCTCCGCGCGCACGCTCCGGAAATGCTGGCCCGCCTCAACCTCGCCCGCGACTTTGATGGGGACACGCCGTATTACGATGGAATTTCCAATTACGCCCGCGCCTCGGTGGCGGCGGCGCTGGACGCTCTTAAATGGGCGCTTGCGGGCGAAACGGCCTTCAGCCTGATGCGCCCTCCGGGCCATCACGCTACGCACGCGCAATCGATGGGCTTTTGTTACTTGAATAATATTGCCATTGCCGTGCTCGAAGCGCTGGCGTCCGGAAGCGGGCGCGTCGCGGTTTTTGATTTTGACGTGCACCATGGAAACGGCACAGAGGACATATTGTTCGACCGCCCCAGCTCCGCCTTCTTTTCCGTCCACCAATTTCCCTGTTACCCCGGCACGGGCCAGACAAATGTGGGCAATAATTGCTTTAATTATC
>JASHPN010000160.1 GCA_030038175.1 Verrucomicrobiia bacterium | reverse complement strand
CTTGGCCGGAATCTCAAGTTTATCCGGTTGTTGAAGCGTTGAAGCGTTGAAGTGTTGAAGCGGTAAACATGGCGGGACGCATCCGCCTTCGCTTGGAAGCTGCGGCGCGACACGTCCGCCTTCGTCAAGACTACGGCGCGACACGCATTTGTTTTGGGTATAGGGTGTGAACGGAGTAAACGAAAGTTTTTTCAGGCGCTTTGAGTATAGTAAGTCGCTTTAGTGCAGGTAGTTGTGACGTGTCGAGGTTTGGTGGATGGGTGTAAACGAAAGGTGGCGGCTTTCTCGTGTACAGTGAGGGACTTGGTGCATGAGGCCAGGGTTCGAAACATCGAACATCGGAAGGGACTCAAGGGCCCGATGGACGATTGGAAATTTGAGATTTGAGAAATGAGGACGTCAGAGACCCGCCTTCGCTGAAGCTATGGCCCGGCAGGCGGTCGCGGTTGAGCGAGGTCCTTCGCATATTGGCATCGGGTCCATCGGCCGGGTTCGATTTCGACGAGGTCGGGCATCGTTTTTTCACATTCGGGATGGGCGCTGGGGCAGCGGGCATAAAAGCGGCAGCCGGGCGGGAAATTTCCGATGCGCGGGACGTTCCCGGGAATGGCGGAGAGGCGGGCGGTCTGGCCCCGCAGTTTGGGCACTGAATTCATCAAGGCCCGCGTGTAGGGATGGAGCGGGCGGCGCAACAGTTCGCGCGCGGGCGCCAGCTCGACAATTTGCCCGGCGTACATCACGGCCACACGGTCGGCCATGTCGCCCACAATTCCCAGGTTGTGCGTGATGAGCAGAATGGCCATGCCCAATCGCTGCTTCAACTCGCGCAATAAATCCAGGATTTGCGCCTGGATCGTCACATCGAGAGCGGTCGTGGGTTCGTCGGCGACGAGCAATTTCGGTTCGCTGGCCAGGGCCATGGCGATCATCACGCGCTGCTGCATGCCTCCGGACATTTCAAAGGGATAATTGCGAATGCGCGATTCCGGCGCGGGGATGCCGACGAGTTTCAGCAGCCGGACGACTTCCGCGTCATTCGCTTTTTCAGGCCGGTGCAATTTCAGCGATTCCTTGATTTGATTGCCCACCCGGAACACGGGATTTAACGCGGCGCCCGGCTCCTGAAAAATGTAGCTGACTACGCCGCCCCGGATTTTCCGCAATTCGACGGGCGACATTTTAAGAACATCGCGGCCATTTAATAGGACTTCGCCGCCCACGTAATTGGCCGGCGGCATGGGAACGAGCCGGCCGATCGAGAGCGCGGTGACGGTTTTTCCGCAGCCGCTCTCGCCCACCAGGCAAACGGATTCGCCGGCGTTGATGGTCAGCGAAATCCTGTCAATTGCGCGCAAGGCTTTGGCATTTTTGCCAAAGTCCATTTTCAAATTCCTGATCTCGAGCAGTTGCATGGCGGCCACGGTCATGTTCACGGGAACCAATCCATTCTTAAAGAAAAATATTTCCATTCTTTCGATTTGGGGCGAATTTCACTCTTTGAAAACGCAACCGGACTATGCCGCCCCTGACGGGGCTTCTTCTCTTATTTGTTTGGTTATCTACAAATATGCCGCCCCGATGGGGCTTTTAAATAGAGTCTCGCGGACTCGGCTTTAAGTTACGCTAAAACGGTCGAAAACGGAGAGCGGTCCGAACGAAATCCTCCTCCGGTTCCCGGGAGACGAAAAAAATCGAACTGCGCTTCTATCCGTGATAATACAGCATCATGCAGGACATCAACCGGCGCAGGTTTTTGTATGCCCTTGCCGCGACGGGCGTGGAACTTTCTCTTTTTCCCGCGCTCGCAAGAGCCTCGCCCGCCGTTGCCGCGGTCAAACCCATTTCGGGAAGCTGGTTTGAATTTCAGCATCATGGCACGGTTGAAGGAGTGGATTGGAATCCCCAATGCGCCCGCTTTACGGCCCGGCAATGGGCCGCCAAAATCAAGGAAATCGCCGGCACCGGCATGGAATACCTCGTTCTGATGGCCACGGCCCTCGATTATCGTTCCTTTTATCCTTCGCGGATTTTTTCGCAATGGCAATTGGCCTGTCCGGATCCCCCTGGAGGCGGTTTTGTCCGCAGCCGACCAACATGCCATAAAATTTTTCATCGGCGCGGGTTTCTACGGTGACTGGCAAAGCCCGGCGATCATTTCAAACCCCGCCGCCTCCAAAAAACGCCTCGCGGCCATCGAGGAAATGACGAACCTCTACGGTCATCATCGGAGCTTTCATGGCTGGTATTAGCCCAATGAGGCTTTCATCAATCGCTACTTTTCGGACGAATACATTCGTTATGTCAACACCTGCTCAGGCCTTGCGCGCCAGTTGACTCCGAAAGCTCCGGTTCTCATCGCTCCCTACGGGCCGCGGATAGCCGTGCCGGATGACCGGTACGCCCGGCAGTTGGCGGCCCTGGACGTGGACATCGTCGCCTATCAGGATGAGGTTGGTGTCGGCAAATCGTCACCGGAAGAGACGCCCCGGTTTTACGAACGGCTGCGCCAGGTTCACGATCGGGTCCAACGCGCGGCCATTTGGGCGGACGTGGAAATTTTCCAATTTGAGGGAACGGTCTATAAAAGTCCGGCCGAGCCGGCCCCATTTTCGCGAGTGCTCCGGCAATTGCAGGCGGTTTCGCCGTGGGTGGACAAAATCCTGGCCTATCAATACCAGGGCATGATGAATAAACCCGGGTCGGATGCATTCTGCGGCGCTCCCGATTCCGTCGAACTATATAAAGCCTACGTTCATTGGCTGAACCATCGCGGGTAGCAGCCGGAGCGCGGCTGCCTGCCCGCCGCTGCAAGTCCCGATGCCTTTTATCGGGATAGCCTTTGGTGAAGGAGGGTGTGCGAGAGCACCAGCCGCAGTGCGGCAAACCGTGCACAATCGAAAACCGTGCAACTATCTGAAATTTCACCGCTGCGACTGGTCCCGCAGACGGGACACAGTCGCGCTCCGAGCGCGCGGCGCGTGTGCTCCCGGCGGATTGTCATTGAAGGTTTTCAGGGCGTTTGTATCCTGATTTGATTGATTTAATCGAATGAGCATACCTGCAATTGACAAACACCCCTTCGGCCACACTTCTGACGGCAAAGCGGTGGAACTTTACACGCTGCGAAACCAAAACGGGATCGAAGCCGGCATCATGACTTATGGGGGTATCCTGGTCTCGCTCAAGACGCCGGACAAATCCGGACATTTCGACGATATCGTGCTCGGCTATGACGGCCTGGAGGGTTATCTCAAGCGCAATCCCTATTTTGGCTCGCTCATTGGCCGTTACGGCAACCGCATCGCCAAAGGCAGATTTTCGCTCGATGGAAAGACCTATTCATTGGCCACCAACAACAACGCCGTCAACCATCTTCACGGCGGAGTGAAAGGCTTTGATAAGGTGGTTTGGAAGGCCAAACCCCTGCAGACAGGCGACGGACCGGCGGTCCAACTGGACTATTTGAGCAAGGACGGCGAAGAAGGTTATCCCGGGAATCTGGCGGTCACGGCGAATTATACGCTCACCGGCGATAATGCCATTCGGCTTGATTTTACCGCGACCACGGACAAGGACACGATTTGCAATCTAACTCATCACTCATATTTCAATTTTCGGGGCGGAGGCGACGTGTTGGATTATCTGGTTCAGATTAATGCGGACCGTTTCACGCCGGGCGATGCGGGGCTGATACCGACCGGCGAATTGCGGCCGGTGGCCGGGACGCCGTTCGATTTTCGCAAGCCTACTTCTATCGGAGCGCGTGTCAACAGCCAGGACGAGCAATTGCGGTTTGCCAGGGGTTACGATCATAACTGGGTTTTTGACAAACCTTCCGGGGCGCTGGGCCTGGCGGCATCGGTTTTGGACAAAGTCAGCGGGCGGCGGATGGAGGTATTGACCACTGAGCCGGGAATGCAATTTTACACGGGAAATTTTTTGGATGGCTCCATCACCGGAAAACGCGGGCAAGCCTATCACAAACACCACGCGTTTTGCATGGAACCGCAGCATTTTCCGGATTCGCCGAATCATCCGCATTTTCCCTCAGTGGAACTGAAGCCGGGCGAGGTTTATAAAAATACGATCGTCTATAAATTTTCCACGGAATAGCGTTAATCCCGGAAGTTAACAAATTGGACGGACACCGGGAATTCTTTGCCCCGCACGGCGGCGATGACTGTCTGTAATTCGTCCCGGCTTTTGCCATTCACGCGCACTTCGTCGCCCTGAATCTGGGTGGTCACCTTGAATTTCCCATCCCGGATAAAGCCGGTGATTTGCTTGGCCACGGCGCTTTCGATGCCTTGCTTGATCTTTATGGTTTGGCGGGCGTGGCCCAGCGGAGAAATGTCCGGTTCAACCTGTTCCACGCTCTTGAGGCTGATGTTGCGTTTGGCGAGCCGGCCGATGACCATTTCGTTGAGGGCGCGCACCTTGAAGGCGTCCGAGGCGGTCAATTTGATTTCATTCTTTTCCAAAATAATTTCCGCGTTGCTGCCCTTGAAATCAAAGCGGTTGGCCAGTTCTTTTTTGGCCTGGTTGACGGCGTTCTCAATCTCCATCGAATTGACCTGTGAAACTATGTCGAATGACGGCATGGCGGCGTTGAGGATTCGCCATTTTGGCGCGTTGTGCAATGCAAAAGCATGGGGAGCGGACGCGCCCTCGCGTGCGGCCGTTGACGCCCTCGTCAACGGCCCTGGCGGGCCTTCGCGCTCGTTTCGATGCGCGATGGCGCGCATTGTTTCGACTGCGAGGCGCAGTCGAATGCACGCGAGGCGCGCGCGCTCCCCATAGGATATTGCGCAAATTGCCGGTTGAATGGTCCGCGGATATTTGCCAGTCTTCGGGCGTCCGAATTATTTTTTAGAATTTTCACATGGTTGAAACCGCATCCTCCAACCCAGGTCCGGCGCCGGCGGGATCATTTATCCAATGAAAGACGCGCCTAACGCATCGGCGTTGTCGGAAGATTTTGAGTTTGCGGCTTTAGCGCAGGCGGAAAATTACCGCGCCGCCCTCATGCGCGAATTTTCAGGCGCGCTTCGCGGAAATGTGCTGGAGGTGGGCGCCGGAATCGGCCAAGTGACGGAGGCCCTCCTGGCCAAGCCGGAGGTGACGCGTCTGGCGGCCATCGAGCCGGACCCCAATTTCTGCCGGGTCTTGCGCGAAAAATTCCCCGGCCAGGCCATCGTTGAGGGCACGGTTGAAGACTTGAAATCCTCGGAAGATTGGGACGCGATTGTGAGCATCAATGTGCTGGAACATATCCAGGAGGATGAAAATGAATTGAAACGGTATTATCAGTGCCTCCAAAAAAAGGGCGGAACACTGTGTCTTTTTGTGCCCGCGCGGCCGGAAATTTATGCGCCGATTGACCAGGATTTCGGGCACTTCCGCCGCTATCGCCGGCCGGAGTTGCGCCGGAAGCTGGAACAAGCCGGTTTTCGCGTCCTGCGATTGCGATATTATAATATTATCGGTTATTTCGCATGGTGGCTGAATTTTTGTGTTCTGAAAAAACATAGTTTTAACGTTGGCTCGGTCCGGTTCTTCGATCGGTTCATTTTTCCGGCCGGGTATTGGCTGGAATCCCGCGTCTGCCGCCCCGTTATCGGCCAAAGCCTGATTGCTTTGGCCAAGGCGCGATAAGATGCAGGAGCGCAACCAGGCATGGAAATTGGTAGTGTCCTAATTTGAATTTATTTTACCCCTTCTAGCAGTCCGAATTGAACTCCCAGCCGTTGCAGCATCGTATATACATCAATACACGGGACTTTGAATGGATTTGCTTTGCACACGTTCGGAATCGGTATTCTGCGCTGAATATTAGCACTGAACACTTCCTGAGTAACGACCGTCATGTTTTTGGCTCCCGCATAAGCAATAATCCACGCATCGGTTTCGCCAGCGAACTCTGATTTTGCAGCTTCCGTGAAAAGTGGTTGAGCATTTGCCCACATTTGTATTTGTGCATACCAACTTTGAACTCCGGACTCAGAAGAATCGCAAAAGCAGGATTTTGGCATTTTTTTCTTGGCCCAGGTGCTTAGTTCGTCCTCTTCGCCAAAACAAATTTCGTCCAACACGCGATCAATACTAAATACGCGCCCCTGACCATGCAGCGTAACTAAACCATCCCAAAATCCGGGGCATAAATTGAACGAATAATATGACCTGAATGCTTGTATAAAAACGCTGGTATCAATCAAGTAGCGCGTATCGTTCATCCGCCCTCCCCGCTGATTTTAAGGACATATTTATCGAAGGTTTGACCTTGCAGTCCGGTCAATTTATAAGCATCACGATAAAGCAATCTGCCAGCCTTAACTGCGCGGCCTATAGCTCCAGCGAAAGTGCGGCCAATGCGATAATCGCAGTTATTGTAAAAATTTCCACCAGCTTCTTTTGTTGCCCTATCTGTACGAACTTTTGCCATGTAGGAATGGTAAAATTTGAAAAAATCGGCAGCGCTAATATAATCAATATCAACGAGCCTTCGCGTTACTACTAACGGGCTTACTTTGAAACGATTCGCCAATTCAAAAAAGGACTGTGTGATTTTCCATGATTTTTCCAGTTGGTTTTTTGGAACTAGAAATTCCGCAGCTACTTGGTTGCAAAATAGTTCGGTCTGGTTTTCGGATGGTTTTAATTCTCGAAAATTCAAAACACCAGCACTGCCTATCCAGATATGTGCAAACTCATGCACCAATGTGAACATCTGGGCAGCTTTGGCATCGGAATTATTTATAAATACCAATGGGGCGTAAGAATCGGGCAGAACAAATCCACGAAATTCTTCAACGTCCAATATGCGGTTTGTATTAAATCCCACTATTCCATTACAAACAACAAGAATGCCATTTTGTTCGGCGCTTAACCATAGACTGCTAAAGGCATCCTGCCACGTCTTTAAGTCAGACCATTCAGAGCTAATTTCCAAAACCTCGCGCATCTTTTTGGAAACTATGGCCGGTTCATCTTTCAGACTCGCGGAACCTACAAAGGAAAGCGGCTCTGCTCCTTCCTCAATTATAAAATCCCTGTACCACGCCTGACGACGCTGCATGGAAAACACGGTCTCAAGCAAATCAGGACTTGGATTTTTTACTGGCTCATCCCGGACGCTGCGAAAATCTGGAATGGGTAGTTTTTCTTCGGGTGGTTTCTTAAGGAAAAAATAGCCCAAAGGAGCACACAGTTTCCGGGCGAGTTTTTCCAACTGATTCAGCGTAGGGGCGGACGCCCCCTTTTCCCATTCGGCAAATTTGGGGAATAGCTGTAAAAGGTCGTTGGTTTCGACCCCGGCCCGGCGTTTTGCCCAACTTAGTAGTTCTGGATTTATGGAAACCGTGTTCATGTTATTGCCTTTCTCGCTACATATCGTCTAAGCAAGAAATCGACCAGCTCTGAGGCTTTGCCGTCCCATATTTCCAAGGCATCCTGCCAAACCGTCTTTGTGACCGAAACACATTTTTTGGTTTTTGTGACCCCGGATTTTGGACGCCCAGCACCAGGTTGACTCCCGCCAAACCGCGATTTTTCTGTTAGATTTTGTGCGTTTTGTGTTGACACATAAAGAATATAGTATTACTTTATTCTCAAATCAACAATAAAATATGACTTTATGAGCAATGAACTAAAAACCGAACAGAAGGCGCAGGCCGTCAGTATGCTTTGCGAGGGGAACAGCATCCGCTCCGTGGAACGCATGACGGGGATTCACCGCGATACGGTCATGCGGCTTGGTGTTCGCATGGGCGATGCCTGCCGTCAAATCATGGACACGAAAATGCGCGGCCTGAATTGCGCCAATGTCGAGGTTGATGAGATTTGGGGATTCATTGGGGCCAAGCGCAATCGCGCTGCCGCCACGGGCAATTATGGCGATGTCTGGACGTTCATTGCACTGGATGCGGACACCAAGCTGATTCCCTCTTTCATCGTCGGCAAGCGCGATACATACCACGCCAAAGCGTTCATCGCTGATTTGGCCGCCCGGTTACAAAAACGCGTTCAACTGTCCTCTGATTCCCTCGCGGCCTACGCCGATGCGGTTGAAAGGGGATTCGGCAGCGAAATTGATTATGGCCAGATTTCGAAAACCTACTCTGTCACGCACCTGACCAAAGAAGCGGCTGGACGTTATAGTCCGGCGGAAGTGGTAAAGACAGAACGTGCCGTTGTGTTCGGAATGCCAGACGTGAACCGCATTTGCACTTCCCACATTGAAAAGCAAAATCATACGTTGCGGATGCACTGCCGACGCCTTACACGCCTCACCAATGCCTTCAGCAAAAAGCTGGAGAATTTTGAGGCTGCTATTGCGTTGAATTTCTGCTACTATAATTTCGTTAAAACCCATGGCGCGATTCGCATGGCTCCCGCGCAAGCGGCTGGCGTGGAAAATAGCGCATGGACAGTTACGGAACTTGTAGAACGCTGTGCAGAATAAACAGGATTACATTGCCCGCGTCCAAGTTGCGGTTTCGCAGTTGCATAACTGTGGCGCAACGTGGCGCGGCTCTGTGCCCGTCCATGAAGTCTTTCGCGGCCAGACAGTCTGGCAAGGAGATGTCGAGGTATTCGACCTGACCGGCCATCCAAAGGCTAAACGCGCTTACGCATGGAGCCATTTAGATGGGGCAAAGGATGATAAGGAGCGATTCGTTGCTGTGCTGGAAATCCCGCCTGTGGATTCAGCGCAAAAGGCCGTCCAGGTTCAAATCGTAAAGGACGTTAAGGCGAAAAAATGAAACTTGCCTATGGCCTATTTCTATAAGCTGCGGGATTTTGAGAAGCGTTTCGACACAATGGGCGTTGAAGAATTGAAACGCTGGAAAGAGTATTGGACAGATCACGCTAATATACTGGCTCCAAAAATTCGTAAGCAGGCTATGAAAAGAGTTCACGCTATTGAAAAAGCAATTCAAAAAA
>JASHPN010000159.1 GCA_030038175.1 Verrucomicrobiia bacterium | reverse complement strand
GCGCGAGTGTTGGTGACGGGCTTTGGAGCCAGGCTCCGGCCGCACTGGCGCTGGTGGTAACGCCATTCTTTTGGCAAACTTGGTGGTTTCGCCTGGCGATCCTGTTATTGTTCACTTTGGCCGTGATTGCCGTTGTGCGTTATATTTCCTTCCGCCGATTGCAGGCAAGATTGCGCCTGCTGGAACAACGGGCGGCGCTGGACCGCGAGCGCACCCGCATCGCCCGCGACCTGCACGACGACCTGGGCGGGAGTCTGAATCTCGCGGCGCTGACGCTGGACCTTACGCAACGCGAAAGCGGCATTGGTGAAACCTTGAACGGAAAAATTCAATATTGCTCCACCATTGTCCGCCGCGCCGCCCGCTCCGTGGATGAAATTGTTTGGGCCATCAATCCCCGCAACGATACACTGCGTTACCTCATTGATTATCTTAGCCAGTTCGCCGTCGAATTTCTGCAGGCCGCCGATGTTCTCTGTCTCGTGGAACTGCCCGACAACATCCCGGACCGGGACGTCAAGCCTGACGTGCGCCATAACGTGCTCCTGGTCGTCAAGGAGGCGCTGAACAACGTCGTTCGCCATGCCGGTGCTGATGAAGTCGCCCTGCGCATCACCGTTTCCGATCAGCAGCTTGCCATCTCCATCAACGATAACGGGCGCGGTTTCGAAGGCCAGCCCGACAACGGTTCCTGCGATGGCCTGCGCAATATGCGCCAGCGGATGCAGGAGATCGGGGGTGAATTTCAGCTCAACAGCCGGCCCGGCGGGGGCACTCATATTGTTTTGCTCTATTCCTTCAATGCCTGACCGCCTAATCCAAATATATTATATCGCTTTATCGGAATCCGTCGTAAATAGATGGCGGCATGACGACTGATTTAATGCCCATTAAAATTTCCATCGTTGAGGACAACGCGGACATGCGCGCGGGGATCACCCGGGTGTTGAATCAGGCGCCCGGATTAAGCTGCGTTAGCACCTACGCCAGCGCCGAGGCAGCGGTGCGCGATCTGCCCTCCCAGAAACCGGACGTGGTGCTGGTGGATATTCATTTGCCCGGCATGAACGGCATTGAATGCGTCGCGCGGCTCAAAGCGCAACTTCCGCAATTGCAGGTCCTGATGCTCACGCGTTATGAACAAAGCGATTTGATTTTTGATTCCATTCGTGCCGGCGCCAGCGGATACCTTCTGAAACATACGCCCGCCCCTGAACTGGTCCAGGCGGTGGAACAGGTGCACGCCGGTGGCGCGCCCATGACCATGCAAATTGCGCGGAAGGTCATTAATTACTTTCAGCAAATTCCCGGCCCGGCTTCCGAGGTCAAAACGTTAACGCTGCGGGAAAAGGAAGTGCTTAATCTTCTTGCCAAAGGCTACCCCTACAAACGCATCGCCGCCGACCTGGGAATTGCCATCGGTACTCTCCGTGTTCATCTCCGGGCCATCTACGACAAACTTCACGTCCATTGCCGCACCGAGGCAACCGTAAAATACCTCGGGCGCAATTGAGAGAATGCGTTGGGATCATGAACCAATGCTCTCATTCGTCGTTCCAAGCCGTCGGCCGATAATTCTCCCTCTCCCAGCCTGTCGCGCCGCAGTCCCGCTCCGAGCGGGACGAAGGCGGACGGGAGAGGGCAGGGGAGAGTCGCTGGAACGAAAACGCTGTCCGTTCATGGAAAGGAACGCAAGGTCTCAATGACGGCGCGGACGCGGGGAACCTCGTGTGTGCGGAATAAATCCGTTTTGCCCAGAGCGGCCAAAACCGCAAAAAAAGGTTCCGCGCAGCGCACTTCTTCCCGAAACAGCTCAAACGCGTGCGGCAGCGCGTGGCAAACAGGAAAGCCCAGTGTGCGCAGCCGAAAGCTATTAAGAAAAACCTTCATTTGGTGGCGCACCCGAACGGCGCCATCCTGCAAATTGCGGTAATAAAATCCGAGCCCCGGATCAATGAATATCCTCTCTATTCCGCAGGTCATGGCTCGGTCAATCCGTCGGGAAAAATACTCGCGCATCATTTCCATCGGGTCCTCGGAAAAATCAAAATCACGCGCTTCCCGGACGTTTTTTCCCTGAACATGGCAAATAATGACCGCCGCGTCATGCATGGCCGCCATTTTGAAAAGTTCCGGCGAACCGGAATTGCAGGTCAGATTCAGTACGTTGGCGCCCGCTTCCAGCGCCGCCCGCGCAACGGGAAAAGAGTAGGTCTCGACGGAAACCAAAATTCTTTTGGCGCGCAGACCCTTGATGACTGGGATCAATTTCGATTGTTGCAAACGATCATTCACTCGCGCGGCCTGCGCGAGCGTGGATTCCGCGCCCACATCCACCAGGTCCGCGCCCTGTGCGGCCAAAATATTGCCGCGCTCGACCGCGGCTTCCGCAGTCAGGCAAACGCTCTCTCGATACCACGAATCGGCGGAAAGATTGATGACGCCCATCGTCGCCGGACGCCGGTTGAACGGAAATTTTTTGCCGCCGATGGAAAATTCCCTGACGCGGGCGGAGGCGGCGGACCGATTGGTTTCGAGGAGTTCGGCAAGCTGTTCCAGGTTCAACATAGCAGGGTTGAGAATCCTAAGTCGTTTCTTTCGGGGCGTCCATCAACTTCGACGGCAAAGGAAAACTCCTTCCTCGCCCGATTCCGCGATCCATTGGCCACGGAGATTGAGGCGATGCCGGGCAAGCAATTTCTGAATGAGTTCCGGAGTATAACGATACGAAAAAAACAGGCGAATTTTTTGGCCGCTTTTAAAGGAAAAACGTTCGTCGCCAATTTCGATTCGGCGATTGCGCCGGAATTGAAACCGGGCGGCGATGCGTCTCAGGCTGTTTTTGGCCTCAATCTCAAATTGCAGGTCGCCATCGTTCTTTTCGATTCCCAAGTCCAATAATACGGTCAGCAGCCAGTCACGGGTGTGCGTGTTATCGTATTGCGGCAGTATGTTCCGGACGTTGTCCGCATTACTGCTTCCGGGCGCGAGATTGGCGCTCAGGAGCAGGATGTCCCGGAACCGAACCAGCGAAGCCAGTTTGGGCAGGATCTGCAATGGCTCGAAGTTGGGCATCATTCCAAAGAAACTGAGCACGCGCCTGGCGCCCCGGGCGGCTGGGAACTCAAACGTTGCAGGCAAATCCTCCGCCGTCTGCAAATCGCAAACCAGCGGAAAACAATGATCTTCCGCAAGCACGGCTCGCGCGGCGTGGCGCGCCGTCAACACCATCGCAACGGCAACGTCGCACGGAGTATAGAAAAGTTCGCGATTCCTGCTTTTGAGGATTTTGATCAGTCGCGTGTCCTTTTGTCCGCCGCCGCATCCCAGGCCAATGACATGAACCGGACCGGGGGCCATTTCTCCGGCGGCCGCTTTGAAGCTTTCGTCGTAGGCGGCGCGGCAGCTTTCATCGTTGCGGGACGGCGAGTAGTGTTGGTGGAGCGCCAGCCATTTTTGGGTTTGCTTGACACTGTCATAATGGAATTTATGCGCCATTCTCCGCGAGCGAAGGGATTGCAATAAATCCCGGCGGACATTTTCCGGAAATTGACTCGAATGAATCGCGACGGTGGCATTGGCGCTCATACGGGTCATTTTTGAGGAAAAATCCGATAAAGCAAAAGATAAACCACCACGCCGGTCACGGAGACATACATCCACAACGGCCATGTCCAGCGTGCGATGATTTTGTGTTTGTCAAAGCGTTTGCGCAAGGCCCGGCTCAGGGTGATGAAAATCATCGGCACGATGACCATGGCGAGAATGGTGTGTGTCAGCAGGATGGCCAGGTAATATGGGCGAAACCACGGGGGGTTTTCAAAACGGGTTGGCCCCTGGTGCAACACAACGGCCCGGTAACTGTGGTACGTGACATAACAAATCAGAAACAGGACCGACACGCACAATGCCGAAATCATGCAATTGCGGTGCGCGATGATTCTTTTTTGGCGGATGAAAATGAAGCCGGCTGTCAAAAAAAGCGCGCTTAATCCATTAAGCGAGGCGTTCACCGCAGGCAGTTCGTGAATGCTCATGGTTCGTGTTCGAGCCGTTTCAGAGTGGCCAGCAGGCTGGGCCGGACTTTGTGCTCCCAATCCACCCCGTCGCCTTCCGTTTCGAATATGCCCCGCAGGCGGGCGTGCTTGTCCACCACGACAAATAGGGTCGTGTGAATAAATAAATCCACCGGACTTTTTTGGTCCGCCGGTTTGATCGGCACTGCGCTCAACTTCAAACCGTTGGCGGCCAGGCCGGCCACCTGCGCCCCGGTTCCGGTCAAAAACATCCAGCGGTGGAAATCCGCGCCGAAATGCTCGCCGTATCTCTTCAAAATGCGCGGCGAATCATAATCGGGATCCGTGGTAAGCGTGACCAGCCGCGCGCTGGTGTTGGCCGGCAACCTGTCTTGCAGCGACTTCATCTGCGCCGTCATCTGCGGGCACTGGCCGGCGCAACGGGTAAAAATAATGTCCGCTACCCAGACGCGGTTGGTGAGATCGGCCAGCGTCGTGACCTGATCGTCCTGGTTGGTCAGGGTGAAATCAGCGACCTGGCCATAGACGGGCAGGGGAGGGTGCTGGCTCTTAAGGGCCGCCAGCGCCAGCAAAACCGCAAGGCAGAGAAGCCCGAGCAAAAGGATGATTCCGACCCAAAGTGTGCGGGGCAACGGTTGCGGCATTTCGGCCATAAATTACGGAACGTGTTGGGAGGCGCCTCCGAACGGCCTGCGGCGGGTCCGGGTGCGTCTATTCAAAGCTTGAAGCGGCCGGCGCGGCGGATTTCGACTTGATCCACTGGTCATAGTCCGCCTGGCTGACCACGGTGAGGTAGCCGCCGCTCATAGCGTCGTGCCCCGGACCGCACAGTTGGGCGCAATTGATCTGGTAACGCCCAATTTGGGTGGGTGTAAACCAGACCGGAATGCGCAGTCCGGGAATAGCATCCTGGCAGACGCGCATGGATATAATTTTGAAAGAATGAATCACGTCCTTGGAACTGACATAGACGATGACCGGCTTGTTTACCGGCACATGAATATCGTTGAGCAACTGGATGTCGTCCTTGCCGTTGGGGTCGTTCGGGTCCACGCCGAACACGTTCGTTTCACTAACGAACTGCATGTCCTGCCTTCCAAAGATGCCATCGGGACCCGGGTAACGGACATTCCAGGCGTACTGCTGGGCGACCACCTGAATGACGGTGGACTGGCTCGCCGGCGGAAACTTGTCCACCGCTTTGGCCCAGAGCGGCACGGCAACAAATATCAGCAGCACCGCCTCAATGCCGGCGACCGTCAGTTCGATGTAATTTGAGGCGTGATTGCGAACGCCGTGATAATCGGCTTTGGGACTGCGCGAGCGATGAAAACGCCAAATCACATAGAAGAAATAAATAATCCAGCCAATGAACAGCGCCAGCATCAGCCAATGCACGTAAATGATGAGGTCGTCAACGTCCTTTCCATTGGACGAAGCCAGGGGCGGCAAACCAAGCACTTTTCCAAGCCATTCGTTCATATTTGAGCTCCGGATAAATGATTATCCTCCGGCGTCTTTTTCTGGGCCGCCGCTTCCCGCCGGATGAGGAAAAAGAAAAAGGTTGCAATGGATGTCAGCATGAGCACGACCACGCCCAACAGGCTAAATATGCCCCAGTTCATTCCATGGGCCAGCGGATCGTTCGACTGGCCGTAACAGGCCGCGCAGGCAAAAAGCGGCCTGGGCGCCAGCGCCGCCAAGGAGGCGGCCGGCAGCAGCAATGCTCTCGGAAACCATTTCATCGTTCTCATAAATAGCTCATTTTTTTCAACTTTTTCAAAAAATAGACGCCGTAAATGATGACCAGGACAACGGCGACGATGCCCAGCAGGCCAAAGAGAATTTTGTGAGATAAAAATGCCCAGACGGCGAAGCCCAGCGACAACGTCGTCAAAAACGTTACAAAAATAAGATGAAAGGCTTTGAGCGACATGGTCAATGCGTGACGGTGTGTAACGGAAAATCTGTCATGGCCCAAAGGGTCAGCCCAAAAAGGCCGATCACAAAGGAAACCGTAAAGCCGAGAATCGTATAGACCATCTTTCTTTCCGACAACAAGTGCATCAGAAACCCGGCCACCACAAACGCATTGCAACTGGCAATTAGCAGGATAATTGCGATTTTTGCGCTCCATTCCAAATGGAGAAAGGACGCCCAAATCATCAATCCTACGGCGCAAAGCACGACCGCGAAGACGATGGCGCAACGGCGCACATAACTGTTGAAATCCACCGGATGCTCGTGGGACTGCGGAGTTCCCGGCGAGTGCGGATCGGCCGTTTTTGCGGTTGTCGTTTCACTCATAAATTCTTAAGTCAAGTATAGGACCGGAAAGAGAAATATCCAAACGAGGTCAACGAAATGCCAGAATAGCCCTGACACTTCGACGCGATTGGTGAAGCGCTCCGGGTCCGTCTTCCACAATTTCCGGCCCGGGCCCCAAAGATAGCCAATGACAACGCTTCCGCATAGAATGTGCAGCGCGTGCAATCCCGTGAGGGTAAAATAAAGGGCCAGGTAATCATTATGCCAGGGGCCGTAGCTTTGCATGTCCTGGATTTGCGAGCGGGGAATTTTCAACTCTTTTTCCACAACTTTCTGCGAGCGCAGGTCGTAGAGGTCCATTTCGTTTTTTGTGTAGCGGCCGTCAATGACAATGTAATCCTGCGCCGCGTCGTTTTGCACCATGTCGCCGTCGGCATAGGTGCCGTCTTTCATATAAATTTCGTAATGGTTCAAGTGCTCGCGGTATTCCTCGCACTTGATGCACAAAAATGTGACGGCCAGGAGCAGGGTGCAGGCGTGGAAAAACTTGAATTTCCCGAACTCGCGCACTTTGCAGGCCACCCAGGCCATCAGCGTGGTGATGGCCGAGAGCGCCAGCACGACGGTGTTAATGGTGCCCAGCGTGAGATTCTGCCAGCCATGCGGCCAGGTCCCCGGCACCGCGCCCACGCGCAACAAAATATAGGCGGAGAATAATCCGCCGAACAACATCACTTCAGACGACAAAAAAAGCCAGATGCCGACTTTGGCGTTATAGAGGCCTGTATCCGGTCGTGCTTCTACGGTATAGGGAATTTCCATGTGAAATATCAGTGCGCGGTGGTTGGAATCTTCGGAGCGGCTGGCGTCGAGATTTCCGGTTCGTTTTGCGGCGTAAAGTCGCTCATGTGGCCGGGTACGCTGTATTCGTAGGGACCGCGATAAACCACCGGGAAATGCTCAAAATTCCCGTGCGGCGGCGGCGTGGGGGTTTGCCACTCGAGTGTCGTGGACTGCCACGGATTGTCGCTCCCCACTTTTTCCCCATGGCTGATGCTCCAGAAGAAATTGATGATGAAGGGAATCTGCGCGATGCCCAGGCAGACCGCGGCCCAGAGGATCGGTGTGTGCAGCGCCATAATGGAATCGCTCAGCCCTCCGATGACGTCCGCGCCGGCGTGGCTGTTGACCGCCGCTGAATAATTCGCGCCGCCATTGGCCATGCGCCGCAGCATTCCCGCCATGCCCTGGGCAAACATCGGCATGAACACCAGGTTCATAAACAGCAGGGAACACCAAAAATGCACACTCCCCCAGAATTCATTCATTCTACGGCCGGTTATTTTCGGGAACCAATAATAAACCCCCGCGAACAACCCAAAGATCGTGCCCGGCGCCACGACGTAATGAAAATGCGCAATGACATAGTAGGTGTCGTGCAGGTGAACGTCGCTGACGTTAAATCCCAGCGGCAGCCCCGTCAGGCCGCCAATGCCGAACATGGGCAGAAACGCCAGGGCAAAAAGCATGGGCGTGTTGATGCGAATAGACCCTCCCCACAATGAGATGAAGAGACACGTCAGGATAATCACCGATGGAATGGAGATAATCATCGTCGTCGCCTGGAAAAACGTTGAAATGACCGTGCCCATGCCGGTCATATACATGTGGTGCGCCCACACGATCATCGAAAGAAAGCCGATCGCCAGCACCGAATACACTAGCGATTTGTAGCCCCAAATGGGTTTGCGGCTGTTATTGGCGAGGATCTCGCAAACGATTCCCATGGCCGGCAAAATCAAAACATACACTTCCGGATGGCCGAGAAACCAAAACAGATGCTGCCAGAGCAGGGGGCTGCCGCCGCCGGCAACGTGGGCGATCTTTCCTCCGACGGCCAGGCCCGTGGGCAGGAAGAAACTCGTGTGCGCGACGTTGTCCATTAACTGCATAATGGCCGCCGCTTCAAGCGGCGGAAAGGCCAGCAGCAATAAAAACGCCGTCACAAATTGCGCCCACACAAAGAACGGCATCCGCATCCACGTCATTCCCGGCGCGCGCAATTGAATGATCGTCGCGATAAAATTTACCGCGCCCAAAAGCGACGAGGTGATGAGCAATATCATTCCGATGATCCAGAACAATTGTCCGTGGGTCGGGATGCTCGTGGCCAGGGGCGAATAGGAGGTCCATCCCGCCTGCGCGGCGCCGCCCGGAATGAAAAAACTGACCGTCATCACCAGTCCGCCCAGGAAATACGCCTGGTAACTGGCCATGTTCACCCGCGGAAACGCCATGTCCGGCGCCCCGATCATCAGCGGCACCACGTAGTTGCCAAACGCCGCAAACGCGAGGGGCACAATCCCCAGAAACACCATGATGGTCCCGTGCATGGCCCCGAACGAATTGTAAAGCTCGGGCGAAATGACCCCGCCGGCCGCGGGATTGGGCATGCCCGGATGTTGGAAAATCAGCTCCAGCAGATGCCCAAATATCGGCACCGGCATGCCTGGATGCGCAATCTGCCAGCGCATCAACAGCATCAGCATCAGGCCGAAAAACAAAAAGCACAACGCCGTGATGCCATATTGAATGCCAATAACCTTGTGGTCGGTGGAGAAAATGTATTTGGCCCAAAAACCGGGATCATAATGCCCGTGGCCGTGGTCATCATGGCTGTGACTTTCGTCCCGGTGCGGCGGAAATTGATTAAAAAAATCAGCCATAGTTTTTATTTTGTTTTGTCAAAAACCATCAGGGCCAGCAATAACGGAAGATAGATAATCGAAGCAAGGAATAATTGCCGCGCTCGCCGCAGGGTCAACTGCCTTGAAAATTGGATCGCGCAAAACAAAAATCCGGCCCCCAGAATAATGGCTCCGGCCAGGTAAAGCGTCCCCGTCATTCGAAACAGAAAAGGGCATAAGCTGACGATCAGCAGGGCCAGCGCGTTGCTGACCGTGTGCTGGCCGGTGTGCTGGCCGCTCGCATCCACATTCGGAAGCATGACAAATCCCGCCTTCGCGTAGTCCTCTCGATAGATCCAGGCGATGGCAAAAAAATGGGGCAACTGCCAAAATGCCAGGATGGCAAACAACGTCCAGGCTTCACCGCTCAATTCGTTTCGCGCCGCCGCCCAGCCCATCAACGGCGGCAACGCGCCGGGGATCGCGCCCACAGCCGTGTTGAGCCACGTCACGCGCTTGAGCGGCGTGTAGATAAACACGTAACTGATCAGAGTGATTGCGCCCAAAACGCTCGCCAGGAGATTGACCGCCAGCGCGAGATAAATCAGCCCCGCCACGGACGAAACCCCGCCAAAAATCGCCACCGTCGCCGGTTGCAGGCGCCCTGAAGGCAGCGGACGATTCTGCGTGCGGCGCATCTTTGCGTCGTAATCGCGTTCCAACAATTGATTTAACGCCGACGCCCCGCCGGCGACCAATCCCGTGCCCGCCAGCGTATTCAATAGCAGCGGCCAATTCATCGCCCCGCGCCACCCGGCGTAAAAGCCGACCGCCGTCGTCACCAACACCAGCGAGGTCAATCGGGCCTTGAGCAAATCGGAGAATACGGCCGGCCAGCTCTTTTCGGCCGCGTGATTGGCCACGTCAATGGAAATATCTTTCATTATTTATTCGGAACAAACGTCCCCAGGGCGCCGAAGCCTTCATGCTCGGCCGCCCGCAATGGCGCCGAACGCGCAGATGCGATCATACACCATAACGCGCCCGTGACCAGCAAAAGTGCGCCCACCAGCACGTGCGCCGTGGCGACATCGGCCGCCTTGTTTGTCCAAATCGTCGCCGCGCCCAGGAAAATCTGCACCACCACCAGCGCCAGCCAAAAAGCGGCAAATTTCGCCAAGGCATCCTTCGCCCCCAATTGCCGCCGGGTTTGCCACGCGCAAAGGCTGACAAAAACCAAAATCACGAGTGCCACGATCCGATGGACCATTTGCAAAATCACCTGAAAAGCGGTGATGGGGTTGACATTCATGATTTCCAGGCGGTGCTCATTATAGTACTGAATGGCTTGCGGGCTGGTATCGGGCCAGAGCTTTCCATAGGCCGAGGGGAAGGTGTTGATGGAGAGCCCGGCATGTTGATGCCGCATGGTCGCGCCCAGAACGAGCTGAACGAAAATCAGAACGGTCGTGGTCAGAACCAGCGCCCGCAGCGATCCCGGAACGGATATTTTCCCCGCGTTTGAGATCCTTTGCCAGAACCTGCCGGTGAACAGCGCCAGGGCGCATATTAAAATGAAAAAGAGTTGCGCCAGGACCCCGTGCACGATGCCAAGCTGGTCTTCACTCAGGAGCACGCGCAGTCCGCCGACCACGCCCTGGGCAACGATCAGCAAAACCGCTGATGTCCCCAGCCATTTCATCCATCTCCGGGAGTCTTGAATCCAAATCCAAACTGACAGGATGATCGTCAGGCATCCCACGACCGACGCCATCAACCGGTGCGTGTGCTCATAGAATACGCCGCCCCGCCAGAATTTAATCGGCAGGAAAAACATGTTGTAACCGAAACTGGTCGGCCAGTCCGGGACGGACATTCCCGCTCCATGGCTGGTGACCAGGCCGCCCATCCCGAGCAAGAAAAACGTCGCGCATGCCGTTAAAACGGCAAACCAATGCAGCGGTCGAATGACTTTTGTATCGTTCATTAAACAAAATTGGCCGCGTTCCCATTGCGGCGCACCCCCTGGTTCTTTCGGCTATTTTACCTCGAATGTAAAATTTACCGTGACGTCTTTGTCTCCGACCTCGACGGCTTGCGTCTTTTCACCAAGCTTGCGATGGTCCGCCACCACGGTGTATTTGCCGGGCGGCACGTCTTTAATGACGAATTTGCCGTCCGTCCCGCTGATGGCGTAGTAGGGATTGTCGAAGATGCTGACCCACGCAAACATCCAGGGATGGATGTCGCACTGGAACTTCATAAACATTTCCGGCTTGTCGAAGGCATAATTCAAATCCGGGCCGTTGGGCATTTGCACGTCGTTATGTTCGGTATTACCCGCATTTGATGTTGTATGCACATTGTGGACGCATGGATCGGAGTTTCTGACGATCAACTTCTGGCCGGTTTGAATGGCCAGAATTTGCGGCGCATACAGGCAGCCTTTTTGGTCGAGCACAGCCGGCGCCGCGCTGGCGCCGGTGGATTTGCCGGTGATCTCGTTGCCGCCGGCGTCCTTAAGGGACACGACGACGTCGGCGAACTCGCCGTTTTTGCCCACGACATAAAAATGCGTCGTGGGCGTTTCCTTATGCAACGGGCCGCAAATCGGGTCATTCATCAGCGGCGTGATGGGGATCGCCGCCGGCGGGGTGCCCGTGAGCGTGATCGTTCCAATAATGTCCGCCGCGTGCGTCAGGGATGTCGCGGCCAGAACTCCAACAACAAAAGCAAACGAGAAAACTTTCACTGTGGGAAAACTCTATCATCCGAGGAGGCGCGGTCAAGGCAATATGTGAAATTTTTCACAAGCCGCGCAAAATGGGTTCAGCTTATATCGGCAAAGACTTGCCATCCTGTTTCAGGCAAAGGTGTTACCGTGACTATGCTTGCGTCTGCGTGGACGTATAAACGTGAGGCCGGTTTTGGTCGCACCTCGGGCCCGAAATATCCAACTTTTTCCTCGTAACCTTTCCCCGCATTTCCTTTAAAGTTGGGTGATTGGCAGTTAATAGGCCAAATTAGTTGTAACGCCGACTGGTTTTAGGGCGTCTGCCATGAGGTGGAAAAAAAGCGTCTGTCGTCGGGCGAGAAGGGCTCGCGACAAGGCAAAGCGGGACAGTTGAAAACCTGGAACAGGAATTTTCAATCGGTCATTGTCGCTGCCGAGGTCACTCAAATCAGAAAGTCAAAGCCGGATAAAAGCGGGGCGCACTGGAACGATCCTGAAAAATCGGGCCGGTCGTTGGCAAAAACAAAAGTATGATTCCGGTTTGACTATGAAACTGCAAATCTCAATGGTGCGGTGGATCGCGGTGTGCGCGATAATGGTCTGGAGCTTAACGTTTTCACCGCGATCACTCGCGATCACGATTTTATCGGGTCCCACCTTTACACCCGCGCCCGGTGCGCCGCTCGCGGGAGTTTTGCAGTTGACCACCGATGTGCCGGGGCGGGTCTCGGTTTTGGTCAGCGGCGGGACAAACGTTTGGGAACGGGATTTCTACACTTTTGCCACGTCCAATTCGGTGCCGTTGTATGGATTCCAGCCCGGACAAACCAATCTGATCCTGGTCACTGTTTACGACCAAAACTACAACTCCGTCACCGCGCCGCAACTGTTGACCTTTGTGACCGCTCCGCTGCCGTCGGATTTCGCCCAAATAACTCTCCTGACGAATGTCCCAAGCCAGGTTGAGCCGGGAGACACTTTATTCACCTTTTATAACCGGGCGGATTATAACGGTTACATGACCATCGTGAACCCTTCCGGACAGGTGATCTGGTATCATCAGACCCTGCAGAACCTCGATATTGACGCGGAGCAACTGCCCGATGGCAACCTCTTCATTTATGAGGAACCTCCGGCGAACCGATTTTTGGAAATGAACCTGCTGGGACAAATCGTTCAAACCAATCTGCCGGCCGCCGGTTATCCGGTGAATGTCCACGGTGGCGTGATTACCTCTCGTGGCACGATCCTGTATATCAGTGATGTCCCCGTGAGTGTGCCCAACTTCCCGACCCTTCTTCCCAGCCAGAGTGACAGCACTAATCCGCCGCTGGCAAGCGTTACGGTGGATAATAACCCGATCGTCGAGATGTCCATGACCAACGGCGCATTGCTGAACGTTTGGTCGCCGATCGATCAATTGGATCCGACGCGCGTCACTTATATTACCGGCGATTTTCCCAATGCGTATGGATTGGATACCTATCACGCCAACGCGGTCGTTGACGATACGAACGATGATTCCATCATTGTTTCGCAACGGGATGAGAATACCATTTACAAATTTTCCCGGGCCACTGGAAAGTTGATCTGGATTCTGGCCCCGCATGACAATGGAGTGGCGCCGGATGCCGGTTGGTCCACCAATTGTCTGCCGTATCTTTTGACTCCCACGGGCTCGAATTTCTTCCAATGGTCCTATGGCCAGCATGCGCCGTCGCTGACGCCCCAGGGAACGTTAATGGTCCTCGATGACGGAGAGTATCGGGCCACTCCCTTTGAACCGGCCCTGCCGGACCAGGACAATTACAGCCGGGCCGTGGAATACAGCATTGACGAAACCAACATGACGATTTCCCAGGTCTGGGACTCCTATGACCAGGGCATGGGCGGCGGAGACCGGCTTTGGACGTTCATTATGGGCAATGCGTTGTGGCAGCCGCAAACCCGCACCGTTTTGACCACCTATGCGTGGGTCAATTATACGAATGGCGTTGACGTCGAGACCAATGGCGCCACCATGGCGCGGATCGTTGAATACACCCACGACCCGGTGCCGCAGGTCGTGTGGGACCTCTCTTTGTGGAATTATAACGGACCCATGCCGTTAAACGGCGGATATTACGTTTATCGCAGCTATCGCATTCCCGATCTTTACGCCCATCCCGCCGAGCCGGTTGCCAATATCCAGGTTTCGCAGCAGGACCAGACATTCTATCTCGGATTTACTGCGGATCCAACGTTCAGCTATGTCATTCAGGCTTCGACCGACCTGCAGAACTGGACGACCATCGGTTCCGCCATCGAGGAAGATGACACCGGTGATTTTGGTTTTGATGATCTGACTGCTTCGCAATATGCCGACCGCTTTTATCGCGTGGTGACCGTAACGCAGTAGAACCGCAGGGGACCTACGCGCCCTCACGTGTGCTCAAGCGCGCCTGGAGCGCGGCTGGGTGCGACAGCACCAGCCGCAGCAGCCCGACGAAGCCTAAACTTCCGCGTTTTGTGCAAGCATCCCAGACGTGCCCGCTGCGACTGCTCCCGCAGAAGGGACACCCTCCTTCGCCAAAGGCTACGGCGGGGCAGGCAGTCGCGCTCCGGGGCTAAGAACGCCCGAGACCTTCCATCACCCGCGCCATTTCCAGGGCGGTTTGGGCCGCCTCGGTCCCGCGGTTGTGGCGCGGATCCAGGCAGCGTTTTTGCGCCTGTGCCTGATTCTCCAAAAGCAACACTTCGTGGATCACCGGAACGCCATACTCTAATTGGATTTGCATCAGTGCCTGGCTGACGGCTTCGCCAATGTGCGCGGCATGCACGGTTTCGCCGCGCAAAATGACGCCCAGGCAAATAATGGCCGAAAGCTCATGATCATCGGATGAGAGACGCGCCAGTTTTGCGGCCACGACGGGAATTTCATAAGCGCCCGGCACGCGGACAATTTGCACTTGCGCTCCCGCGCCGGACAGCGTCTTGCGGGCGGCCCGCGTCATCCCGTCCACATATCGGGCATTGTAGCGCGATGCGACGATGGCAAACGTGCCGTGGTGTGCGGCGCCTTTTTTGTTTTTAACACGTGTTAACATAATCACTTAGACCGGCACGATCAGCAGATGCGTCTTCTTGCCTTTCTGAAGCTCGATGAATTTGTCGTGGCGAATGTCCGCCACGGTGACTTTCCGATTGAAATCGGCCACTCGTTCGCCATTCACTTCGATCCCGCCCCCGGTGATAAGTTGCCGGGCTTGTGATTTGGACGCCGCCAGCCCGGCATGAACCAGCAGCTCAATCAGGGTGGTTCCGTCTCCGTCCAAATTTGCCTTCGGAAATTCTTTCTTCGGAAAATGCTCGATCAATTTGGCCCCGGAAATCTTTCCGGAATAGGCGTCAATCGCTTCCGTCTCGCGCTCGGCCACTGGCCCGCCATGAATCAGGGCCGTCACGGCCCTGGCCAATTCCCGCTGTGCCACGCGGCGCTCGGGAGCTTGTGTGTGGGTTTTGACAATTTCACCAATCTGGCTTTCCGGCAGAAATGTGAAAAATTTCAAATATCGCTCCACGTCCCGGTCATCCGTGCGCATCCAAAACTGAAAGAAATCCTTTTCGCTGGTTCTATTCGGGTCCAGCCAAATGGCGCCGGCCTCGGTTTTCCCGAACTTGGTGCCGTCGGCATTGGTGATCAGCGGCAGGGTCAGGCCAAAGACCGTTTTTCCCAGTTTCTTGCGGCAGAGATCAATACCTGCCGTGATATTGCCCCACTGATCGCTGCCGCCGATTTGGAGTTCGCAATTGGCGTCGCGCGCCAGCACGAAAAAGTCAAACGCCTGCAGCAGCATGTAACTGAACTCCGTGTAGCTGATGCCGCTTTCGCGGTCTTCCATGCGTGCCCGCACGCTTTCCTTGGCCGCCATTTGATTCACTGAAAAATGTTTTCCAATGTCCCGCAGGAAATCGAGAAATGAGATGTTTTCCGTCCAACTCGCGTTGTCCACCAGGCGCGCGGCATTTTGTTTCGTTTCAAAATCCAGGAGTTTTGCCAACTGCACTTTCACGCGCGCGATGTTTCCGAGCAAAACTTCCTTCGTCAGCAACTGCCGCTCCTGCGTCTTTCCGCTCGGATCGCCGATCGACCCCGTCGCGCCCCCGGCGACGGCAATGGGATGATGGCCGAGCAGTTGAAATCGGCGCAATGCGAGCAGGGGAACCAGGTTGCCCGCGTGCAGGCTGTCCGCCGTCGGGTCGAAGCCGCAATAGAGCGTCACGGGCGAAGAAATTCGTTTGGTCAATTCCGCCGTGTCCGTGCAATCGGCGATCAGGCCGCGCCATTTCAATTCATCGAGAATGCTCACCCGCGCAGATTAACAGTGAAAAAGGAAAAATTAAAAAGGAAAAAGGAATCAATTGGCCCGCAACAGATAATATCTCTGTGGCTCGCACGGAATAATGGTGTTGGTAACAGTGGTTGTGCCGTTGATATCAAAATAATTCGTGGTGATACAGTCCCATTGGCCAAATGGCAGAGAGAGATTGGTTGTTGAATAAAGGTAACCGGGATCGAAAGCGATGCCGCCGGTTGCTGAAAGCACCAAACGCCCGTCTGAAGTGACGGCCGTGCCGGCAAAAGCCGGTCTAGGCGGCGTAGTGGATTCGACGCGCAAAACACCGTCCACGATCAGCTCGTTCGTGTCCCATCGCAGACCGGCGCCAGGCGAGGCTGGAACCAAATCAGTGAATGCGCCGCCATACTGGCTGGAGGAGAATAATTGGAAGGTTTGTCCCGCGGTAAATACGCCACCGAGATTGGTCAGTTGCAACGTGCCGCCGTAATTCACGTTCGTCAGTCCTTTGGTCGGGTAGGAATATCCGTAAGCCGGCCACACTTCCGTAATGGTGGTGCAGCCTTTGCTCAGGAACAACCCTCCGTTGATGGTCACTCCGTCTGGTGCGAAAGAGCCGCCGTCGCAAATAATGACGCTTCCGTAAACCGTGTTTCCGTTTCGGGTCTCACCGGTTAGCAAAGCATTGCTGGAAACCACGAAGCCGCCGTAAAAAAATCCATTGTACCACATTTGGAATGTCGCCTGGTTTATCCCGTTACCCACAACCAGCGGCTCGAAATTCGTTACTGCTGGTCCATCGGAACCCATACCTGCTGCTTGTATCGTGCCCCCGTTCAACACAATGGTGTTTGTTTGCCCTATGTCGAGAGCGTGGCCGCTGCTGAATAATCCCGCATTAACCACCAGCGAATCCGGACTCCCCAGGGATGCGTCACTGACCGTCGTCGTACCGCCATCAATTGTAATGGCTCCATTGCCCGAAACACTAAGAGATCCCACATTCACGACCGCTCCGTTGCTAACGACCAATTGGCTATCGTCTTCGACAACCAATCCGTCGCTTCCGCCCAGGTTGGTGCTCAGGTAGGTTTGCAGGACGCCTGAATCTACAACGGCCATCAAACTGTTATTGTTGAGGGCGATGAATGCGGCGGTAACCTCGCCGCCGTCAGCCACCACCAGCGTGTTGTTGCTCCCCTGGAGATTAAGCTGAAGGTTTGTCCAGAGCGAACCGATGCCGGAGACAAGCACGTAATCGTCATTTTCTATTTGGCCGATGCTGTCGGCTACCACTCCGCCATTAGTGATGAGCAGTTGCTCAGCGTCACCTTCTACGTTCATTTCATCCAGGGTATTCCAAAGTGAATTTGTCCCTGTCACAACGACGAGGTTGCTCTGTGCCCCAATGTCGGCGTCGTTATCTTCAAGCCATCCGCCGGCTGCAATGGACAAGGTTTGGCCTGTGAAATCGAAATAACCGGTGTTGGTCCAGACTGAACCCGCGCCAGTGACAATTGCTTCTGTGAAAGCGCCAATGACTGACCCGGATGTAACCGCCAATGTCGCTCCATTGCTGACGATGCACTGGCAGCCGTGGCTGTTGAAGACATCGTAATTTGCCCAAAAATTCTGGCATTGGGCAGACGAGCCGGGGTCGGCTGCGGTGAATGTGCAGGAGTTGCCACCCAGGCCGATATCGAGAGTGTTGGAAGTAACGAAACTGCCGCCGCTGACCACATTCAATTGATCTCCGTTGCCCCCATAGCCCAAATTAACAGAGTCGCGGCTATTCCAGCTTGAACCGGCGCCCGTAATAAGGACGCAGTTGCTTCCGCCGGAACCGTAGCCAATATAGTTCAACGACGAGTTGACCGTGCCGCCATTCGTTATTACCAGGAAATTGCCTGGACCGCCTCCCACAGTGAGGCTGCAATTTAATAAAGAGCCGGGGTCCGAAACCAAAACGATATTGTTGCTGCTATAATACCCAACCGTGCCGGAACCACCGTTAACCGCGCCACCGTTAAGAACATCCAGTTCGTTGGCCGAACCATTCTCTCCGACGTAAAATCCGGCGGTGCAATTCAAAAGCGAGCCGCTGCCGGTTACAATCACCCGATTGCTTTGGGCTGAGGCATTTTCCCCAATGATGACGCCATCTGTGGCTGTTACCGCGGCAGCATTGGAGACAACGAGCACCGTCCAGGAACCATTCGTGCCAACGGTGAGAGCGGCCAAAATATTTGTGACCGCGCCGTCTAAAACGTTCGTCTGGCTGTCGGCCACCAATTGCGCGTGGCAGACTGACGGTGCGATCAGCGCCAGAACAAGGAAAGACGGACGAAAAAGCGCCCGTAAATATTGTCCTTTTGCCCACATGCCCGCTAATAAAATAGCCGTTGAGACCAAATCCCGGCCCAACCAATACCATTCGTTTCGGGTATTCGTCTTCATGGTGATTATTCGGAAATGTTAACGCAATGTCCTGGTCATGGCAATATGCGCTCTACCGCCCGGGTGTTTCTTTGAATTGCCGGTCACCGTTCCGCGCCATCTATTGGCCCAATTGCACGGTCGAAGCCTGCTTGAGCCTGAGCCAATCCGTGTCGGTAGAGGTGACTTGCTGCTGCACTCCTTTCGAAGGATTCAAGACCGTATGCGGATCCAACAGGTTCCAGCGTTCTACATGTCCGTCGGCGAAGCTCAGGTTGTAGCCGCGGGCGTGGCGCGTGGCCGGAAAGCTGGCGAACGGCAGGCTGTTGTTCATCGTCACCAGCCACCATGCATCGTCTATGGTCGCCTCATTTTCATCGGCGATTGTCCAAAGGTTGGCTGTTCCCATCAGCGCCGTTTCATTTTCCATGACAAACGTACGATAACCCGGCTCCGCCTGGATCCCGGTGACACCGGCATTCATATCCCGGCTGCCTATCCAGCAGTTCATTGAATAGCTCCGGACGCGCGGAGTTCCGTTGGTTTGGGAGGGATCCGACGGACAGCGGTAGAGAGCCGTTTCCGTGGTGTAAGGGAACAATTCGCCCTGCGTTAGCAAATTGGCATTCGTGGCCTGGGTGGGAATGGTCATGTTCCCAAGCGCCCAGTTATTCGTGGTGGTCGGAAGGTTGGCGAGTGGGAAATTTTGCACGAACTTGGAACCGTTGTCGTCCGTATAGACGAGGGAACAGGCTTCGAGTTGCTTGAGATTATTCAAGCAGGCCGTTTCCTGCCCCTTTTGTTTTGCCGACGAAAGAACCGGCAGAAGCAATGCCGCGAGAATGGCAATGATGGCAATCACGATCAGCAATTCGATCAACGTAAAACCACCCGGTTCATGGAGAGCGCCGTTCGGGTTTTTTTCTCGAATTTCCAGACACACGATTCATTCTCTCATACCGGTTGGCGGCCATTCCGTAAAGTGTGCGTCTGGACGCACACCCTCCGTTTTGATTGCGCCTACTTTGGAATCGGCGGATAATGCGGCATAATCGGACTGCATTTGAGAATGGCGATCGCATTGAAACGAAGGTTCATCATTTCCGCAGTGGCATTTTTTGCGCTTGCCTGGGCGGCATTCGGGCAAAGCGCCATGCATTGGAGTGTTTTCGGGACCGCGGACGGACTTTCTGAGCCGCTTTACCAATGCATCTCGTTTACGCCGCAGGGTAGATTAATTGCGGCAAATCCCAGGACTGGGGGCGCATCGGAACTCAATGGATATTCGATCGCCAATTTTGAGGCGCCAACAGGGTTTATGGGCCGGATTTGCGAAAGTCCCGGCGGACAGCGATGGGCTTTGGATTTCCACGGCCTCCGGGAATGGAAAGACGGAACCTGGCGGGTTCATCCCGTTCCGGAAATCAGCGCGGCATTTCAGTCCCACATCGCCTCTTCGGCCAACCCGGTGCCCTTCCTTGCGATTCGGCAGGGTTGCGTGCTTTTCCTGCTTCCGGACCGGCTGATGGAATTTTCCGCCGATGAACCAGGACGTTGTCTGACGTTGCGAAGCGCGGACCAGGGGACAATCGGCCGCTTTACGGGGATGGCCTTTTCGCCGGATGGAGGACTTTGGATTTGTGGTGTGGATGGCGCGGCTAAAGCCGCGGGCCTCGCCCGCAACGTTGGCGCGGACACCCCATGGCGGGAATTTGTCCCTCCGCAATCGCTGTCTCTTGAAAAGTTTCGCCTCCCGGAACCCGACAATGACGGCGGTATTACCTTGATTGCAGAGTCTGCCTCGAGCCACCGGGATGAAGCGGCCACGTACGACGGACGCAATTGGAATGTCCGCCCCTTTGGTTCTGGAAAGCTTTTATGTGCGTGGCGCGGTCCCGCGCGGACGTATTGGGCCGGCACCGGCCAGGCCATCTTTCAATGGGACGACACCCAAACCAATTGGATCGAAGACAATGACATCTCGGCGGGCCAATTGTTCGACGTGGCTCTCGAGCCGGACGGCTGCTTCTGGCTCGCAACTTCCGACGGGCTGATTCGCGGTTCCCCGGCGCTTTGGCAACAACCTGAGCCGGTCGGGGAACCGGATTCGCCGGTCCATAGTATGTCGGCGCGTCCTGATGGCCGTTTGTATTTTGTTACCGACGAGTTCTTGCATATTTTGGAGAATGGCCGGGACCACCAGTTTTCATTGCCATTTTCATGGCAAAAATCGAAGGCAGTTGGAGGGTTGTTTCCCAGGGCGAATGCGCCGCTGCTCGTCCAGGCGGGTGACGGCCTGTTTCAATTTCAACCGGAGATCGGTTCTTATAAATCTGTGTTGCCCCGGGGAGAACGGTCCGTGGCTTTAGGATGGCTGCCGGACGGCAACGTGTGTCTTTGGATATCAGGAACCAACCATTATTTTGAGGAATATGACGGGAGCTTTTTCCGGTGGAAAAATGCGCCGTCCGTCATTGCCTCGGATGACGTGTTTGCGAAGCTCTTCGCCGCTCGCAACGGCGACCTTTGGCTGGGCGGCCAATCGGAAGTGCTCTGGCGCCATAACGACCAGTGGCGGCGCTTTGATTCGCGCAATCAGGCATCACCGGAAGGGGCGATTGATTTTGCGGAAACCGCAGATGGAAAAATTTATTGCGCGACGACGGAAGAGCTTTGGCAATTTGATGGAACCAGTTGGGTGCTGCAATTGAGGTTTAATCACATTAATTCGCTCCGGGCAGGCCGTGATGGCAGTCTGTGGCTGGCTTCGAATGGCGGCTTGTTTCGATATTATAAAGAGACATGGCTGGAAAATAACGGTGACGAAAATTTTCCGAGCGGCCCGGTCCATGCGGTCTGCGAAGACGAGAACGGGGAAATTTGGGCGGCGGCCGGGCGGGGCTTGAGCGTTTTTCATCCGGAAGCAGACCCTGAACCGCCTAAAACGTTTGTGCGCCAGGTGGCCGGTGAAAATAACCGGTTGTCCGAAGGCGGCACTTTGAATCTGCTTTTGGACGGGCGGGACAAATGGAAATTTTTGCCGCCATGGCGGCTCATGTATTCCTACCAATTGGACCAACATGACTGGTCGCCTTTCCGGGAGGTATCAACGCTGTCATTTCCCGGACTTGGCGCCGGGCGGCATTATTTTCAAGCCCGTGCGATGGATCCGGCCGGCAACCTTGAGCCGGTGCCCGCAACCCTTGAATTTACCGTGAGTGTACCCTGGTTCCGTGAACTTCGCCTGTGGGTGGCTTTGACATTGGGCCTGGGCATCGCGATCTTTTTCGCCGCTCTTGCCCTGAATCGGCATCGCCAGCTTCTTTTAAGTCATGCCGCCGTTGAAAAAAAGGTCGCTGAACGCACGCGTGAACTGGAAATCGCCACTCGCGAACTGCTGCACAGCCAGAAAATGAACGCCCTGGGCGCGCTCGCCGCCGGAATCGCGCACGATTTTAACAATATTCTCTCCATCATCAAAGGTTCCGCGCAAATTATCGAGGACAACACGGACCAGCCGGAAAAAATTCGCATTCGCGCCGCCCGCATTAAGACGGTGGTGCAGCAGGGCGCGGAAATTGTGGACGCCATGCTGGGATTCAGCCGTGGCTCGGACGCGATTCCGGCGGCGTGCGACGCCAACGGCGTGGTGGCCGATACGATGAAACTGTTGGGCGACCGTTTTTTGCGCGAAGTGGAGGTCAAATTTGACCGCTCCGAAAAACTTCCCGAGCTATTCGCGCCGCGGGAATTTATTCAGCAAATCCTGCTGAATTTCATTTTTAACGCCGCGGAAGCGATGGTTGGAAAAAAGGAAATTATTCTGACGACGTCGGTTGGCGAAATACTTCCGGTGGATATTTTTCTCGCGCCGGCGCCGGCCGGATCATTTGTTTTGATTTCCGTGCGCGATATCGGCGGCGGCATTGCGCCGGAAATCATACCCCGGATATTCGAACCTTTTTTTACGACCAAAGCGCTTTCCAGCAAACGCGGCACCGGCCTGGGTCTTTCCATGGTTTATGAGCTGGCGAAAAAAATGAACGCCGGGCTTGCCGTCCAAACCGTCGTGGGACGGGGGAGTACTTTTACGCTCATTTTGCCCGTCTTAAATTGCCACCCGCCAGGAAAGGAATGATGTCCTATGCAACTCGCGCATATTCTCATTATCGAGGACGACGATTTTCAGTATGAAATTTACGAGGAGGCATTGCGCCAATACCGGCTGACGCGCGCCGCCAGCGGGACTGAGGCGCTCAAGAAAATATCGGGTGATCCTCCGGCGTTGCTCATTCTTGACCATGTGCTGGCGGAAGGAGAATTGGGTCTGAGCTTCCTGCCGGAGTTTAAACAACTGTTGCCGCACGTTCCCATTATCATTATTTCGGGCGCGCTCGAAGTCCGCCAGCAGCTCGCCGCGTTGCAGGGGCCGCGCCGCGCTCATTACTGTCTGCCAAAACCGCTGGACGTTCATGAGCTCCGCAAGACCATCGCCGTTGCTCTGGCCGAATGTGGCGATTCCGAAGTCATCCGGCAGTTTGAGGCGCTTGAGCGCTCCCGCCGTGTGGATGTGCTTGAATTGTTCAGCCGTTCGACGGACCGTTTGAGCCGCCAAAATCGGATTGTTGAACTCGTTGGAACGTCGAGCGAGCGTCCGAATATCTCTGCCCTGGCGCGTGAATTCAAAGTCGCGCGCCGGACGATCATCCGCGATTTGCAGGAGTTGATCCGCCGCGGCCAGCTTCGTCCGGAAATCTATCCGGATTGGGAAACCCCCTTGCCGGAAGAATAAGAGCCTTTTGTCTTGAATCCTCCACTCGTTCCGGCGAGCTTGGCGGGTAAAAATATGCGCAGTATCATTTTACTTGTTTTCGGCGCCTTCTGCCTTTGCGGATGCGCCAGCACGGGTCCGGTTCCACATTTGTCACAGCAAAAATACGAGGAACTGGTCATTGCGGCGGATCAATTAGCGCTTAACGGTCCGCCGGTGGCGCCGGCCATAGCCAATTTAAAGCCCCTGCAAGTCTATCAAGACCACGGCAATATCGTCGTCGCCTTGTATCGCGATGCTGAGGTCGAGCGTGGATTTTATATTGTCCCGAACCTCAGTTCCTATGATCCGCGCCTGATGCCGCACCCGGTCTGGACCTTCCAGGCCGTCAACGTCAACGGCGCCACGATGGATTCGATTTTTGAGTATTCGCGCACGCGGTGAACTGCGAGGTCCTGATTCGCCATCACGCTTGCGTTCTTTATTGCGTAGCAGCCGACGTGAGGAGGCTCTGACTAATTTGCTTCATGGAAAGACTAAAAATAACACCCATTTAGGAATTACCACAATCTGAGGGTGTCATTTTCGGATGTCCCGGTTTCTGTCGCGGTGACATCCAATCCCACTGAGCGCATCAATTCAAGCGCGTTGCTTTTCTGGACCACTCCCGGCCGCAAATGGTAATCAAAGCTCATTTTGCCGTTAAGAATTTGGTCTTCAAAATGGCAATTAATTCCCGGAGGCCGGATTTCTTCAGCGATCCGGGCCAGGGCCAGGTCGTGCGTAGTCAGCAAGCCCAGCCCCCCGCGTTCGACTAAAGCCCGCGCCACACATCCGGCTCCGATCCGGCGGTCATGCGAATTGGTGCCGCTGAGAATTTCATCGAGCAGGAAAATCAGGGTTGTTCCCTGGCCCGCAAGCTTCACGATTTGTCCCAGGCGGGTGATTTCGGCATAGAACCGCGAAGTTCCTTCCTGGATGGAATCCACCGTGCGAATCGAAGCGCCGATGCGCACATGCGTCATGCGAAACTTCCGCGCACGCACCGGCGCTCCAGCCAGTGCCAACGCCAGATTCACGCCAATGGCTCGAAGATACGTGCTTTTGCCGGACATATTGGATCCGCTGATCACCATCAGCCGGCAGTTCAAGCCGAGCGACACCTCATTGCCCACGCATTTAGCTTCGGCGATCAGCGGATGTTTCAGGTTTTCTGCGTGGACTTGTGCGGGGGATGGGGCGGGCAATAATTCCGGAAAAAGGTCCAAAGGGTGTTCGAAGGTATAGCCGGCTAACGACGAAAGTGCCTCGATGTCACCAAGGCAGCGAAGCCACGGCTCTATTTTAGTCCCGAATCGCGCGCGCCAGGCTTCGATTGCAAAAGCGAATTGAGTTTCCCAAAGAAACCAACGATTAATGAACACGACGACTGGGTTCCTTCTGGAGTTCAGCCATTGATATAACGTGGCCAGACGTTGGATTGCCTGGGAAGCCAAAACGTCGGCGCCCTGGCTTTCTTTGGTCAGGCGCCGCAAACGTTCGCTCTTAAATTCCTCAGCCTCCAGACATTCAAACACGTCGGCCAGCGATTTCAAATCATGCTGAACTATCCCAACTGTGCGCGTGACGCTCTGAACGCGGGGCCGATACGTCCGGGCCAGGGCAATTTGGACGGAAAGCGCCACCATGCACCATGGCCAATGTCCCACGATAAGGAAAGCCAAACTCACCCATGGCAGACAAAATGCCATTACGCGAATCGCATTTGAGTTCAGGACCCGTGGTTGGCGGGACCATGAAATCAACGACTTGGTGGGAATCCACGCCTCCGCCTCAGCGGCGAGAAATCCCAGTCGTTCGCGCAAATCCACTTTCGGGCTCAACTCCTTGATGGCCTCCTGTCGCGCCACAATTTCCTGAGGCTGCGCCGGTTCCAGTAACCAGGCAGCCAGCGTGGCCCGGCCAATCTGTGTATGGGCCGCATTGACCAGCTCGAACAATGAACCCGCTCCGAAAATGTCCAGATCCGCCGCATAGGGATGGCGTGGATCAAGAAACTCCGTTCCTGGGGATCCTTTTCCCATCCAGGTTCCATCCATGCGTTCCAGTCCTGATTGATAGAAACGAATCCCGCGTCGGGCCGCGTCCCTGGCGTGTTCGATACGGAGATGCCAAATCCCCGTCAGAAGCAGTCCCGGCAATAGGACCGTTACGGCGAACCCCCAGGAAATATCAGACCGGCACAACACTGCCGCCAGGACAACCACCCCGAAGAGGAAGCACAGGCGGGAATTACCCATCCGTGAATGCGATTGTTCAAGCGATTCAGCGCGCCGGGACCAATCTGCAATCCGCGACTCGTATTCCTTTCTCGGATCCACATTCATCTCACAGAAAACTCAAAGTGTGCCGGCTTGACGATTCGAAGCCCGCCCAAAGGAAGGGAGAAATAGCCTAAAAATCTTACCAACATCCGGAGGATTTAACATTTTGCGCCGATTTTGCAATCTCATTGCGGCGCTGGGGGGGGAAACGTGGTGCGTGTTCCGTGTTCCGTCAAGTATCCGGGGACGAGGACTCGCGAAGCTGGCTGCTGGCGCGGAAAGGCCGAGGGATTGATCACGCTGGGTGCGGGCTCCGTTAGAGTACGGAACGCCCGATGACAAATACTTGACGCAACACGAAACACGGAACACGAACCGGCATTACGAATCTGATTTCTCGCTTCCTGCCGCCGGATGCTGTAATTTCATCCGGTTATGACATCGGCTGAACCGAAAGCATCCGCGCCCGCGCCGTTGCGCCCGCGCCTCCCGGAATGGTTGCGCATCACTTTGCCCACGTCCGACAGCTTTGCCCGCACTCGTTCCCTGCTGGACGAACTCAAGCTGCATACCGTCTGCGAAAGCGCCAAATGACCCAATCATTGGGAATGCTGGAGCAAAGGCACGGCGACCTTCATGATCGCCGGCGACCGCTGCACGCGCGCCTGCGGCTTTTGCGCCGTCGCCACTGCCAAACCCCTGGCGCTGGAAGCCGATGAACCCGCCCGCGTGGCCGAAGCCACCCGCCGGATGAGATTAAAGCACGTCGTTATTACGGCCGTCGCCCGCGATGATTTGAAAGACGGCGGTGCCGATCATTTTGCCAAAACGATTGAAAAAGTGCGCGAGTTGAATCCGGATATTATCATCGAAGTGCTGGTGCCGGATTTCAATGATTCCGATGCCTCGATCGAAACTGTTCTCGCGGCCAACCCGCACATTTACAATCACAATCTCGAGACAGTCCGGCGTCTGACCCCGGAAGTGCGGCATCGGGCCACCTACGAGCGCAGCTTGAGAGTACTGGGCAAGGTCAAGGAAAAGCGCGGTGAGGCGATTTACACGAAATCCGGCTTGATGCTGGGATTGGGCGAGACGACCGCTGAACTGCTCCAGGCCATGCGCGATCTGCGTGCCGTGAACTGCGACATCCTGACGCTCGGCCAATATTTGCAGCCCACCCTGCGCCATTTGCCGGTGAAGGAATTCATTTCACCGGACCAGTTTGCCGAATACAAAGTCGCCGCCGAAGAAATGGGCTTCGTCCACGTCGCCAGCGGCCCCATGGTCCGAAGCTCATATCACGCGGATGAGTTTAAGATGTGATAGCGATGAGGAAGGCATCTTTAGGTGAGAAGTTTGCTTTAATTCACGAGCACTGGCGGCCGAAGGTCATTGCGGAATTGAACGGTCAGGAGGTCAAACTGGTGAAGTTTCAAGGCGTGTTTCCCTGGCACCATCACGTGCAGGAAGATGAACTGTTTTTGGTCTGGCGTGGCGAAATGGCCATTGAATTTCGCGACCGTCGGGTTTCGTTGCACGCCGGCGAATATTGTGTCGTGCCGCGGGGAGTTGAACATCGGACGATCGCGGAACACGAAGCAGAGGTGGTTGTGTTTGAACCGGCGCAGACGCGCAATACGGGGAATGTTGTGGACGCAACCTTTACCGCTCCCGGCGGAGTGAAAATATAACCCTCTGCGCGAATGAACTGGACGCACGTTTGGCCTGCGAGCAGGACATTCCCGCCCCTGAACGGGCTTTTTACCATATCTACCGGCTTTTTTTACAAATATTCCGCCCCTGAACGGGGCTTGTTCGTTCGCCTTTGGACGGTTTATGCGAAATTGCCAACGCCGTAGGCGTGACATCTGTGTAGAAAGAAATCCATTCGAATTCCGAGCCCCGTCAGGGGCGATATCTTCTGTTTCGTTTCTTGATCAAGAGCTACCCGTCGCAAAGTGCAACGGTGTTGCGGAGCCTGCGTCATTTACTGGCACTCCTCGTTTCGTTTACCAATCTCGTTTACCGATTTTCATCGTTATTTGCTAATAAAATGCATTTTTTTAAGGCTGGTTTACTCCGTGGCATTATTTGGTATACCACGGATTCTCGCCCTGACGATGTGCTGCCGACCTTTGCCACGCCACGACCGAATTCTAAATGTAAGTCATTGGCAATCAACAACGTTGTACCCTGTTGCACTCTTGTAGCACCCAATGTTGCACTTTAAAGTGTTGGCACTCAATGATGTAGCAGATGTTGCACCTTTAAAACTTCAACTCACTTTCACAGGACATTAACTGATCAATGGCCGAAGGTCTTGGAGTGTCCCGACATGTCGGGATGACACCGCTTTGGAACGTGGTTGCGCGTCCGACGATAAATTCGATCTTTCAATGGTGCGCGTCATCCGAAAGCGGCGGCGCGCTTTGCTTGCCGCCGCATTCCATGGCGCAAGCGCGGTCGTCGAATTATCGTCCCAGGCCCAGGCGGTGAATCAGCAGGAAGATCGCGAGGGCGAAAGAGAGAATGCCAATGGCGAAAGCGACGATGGTGACTGCCGTCCTGATCGTTTGCGCTTTTTCCTTGACCCGCTCGGTTTCCTCTTTTTGGGCGCTCTTTAAGCCGGCCAGGCCGGTACCCAGCGCGGCGTTGATGGCGTCTTCGTCTTTGAGTTGGAAAGTCAGCCAGGCGCCGTCAAATTCATTTTGCCATTCGGCGGGCAGGCGGGAGCGAGTATCCGCATCCGCCGGTTTGAATCCGAAATTCTTCCAGAACGGCGAGCGTTCCTGGGTCCAGAGACGGAACACGGCGTGGTTGGCGGCGAGGACCTGGATCCGGTCCCAAAACAATTGGCGCGCGGCGTCGGCCACGGAAAAATCGGTAAAACCTTCGTTATGCAGCAGCGCGTGTTGTCGGCGGACCTGAAACCCCATGGCGCCCAGAAATGTTCCGTCGGCGTCCTCAACCACTTGAAATTCAATCAAGCGTTTCTCCAATTCGTCCTCCGCCAAATGCATGGACGACCAGAGCGACCGAAGACAATACAAATCATCGGTCGTCGCGCGCCGGATGCGAAGAGGCAGAATAAACACGACCACGGATTTTAACCGGTTGCGCGGCGGGGAGCAACCGGCGGGAATTAAGATTAAAAAGGCAAAAGGAAAAAGGGTATCTTGTGTGTTGCGTGAAGTATTGAGGGCAAGATTATGGGGAGTCTCGTGGCGCGCTTGCGTCTTGGAGTGCGGCGGCAAGCAATGCGCGACGCCGCTTTCGGATGAAGAGCGCTCTTGAAAGAAAAATTTGTCAACCGACAAACCACCGCGTTCCAAAGCGGTGTCATCCCGACATGTCGGGACACTCCAAGACCTTGCGGCCATTTGATCAGTTCATGGGGGAGACGACGATGAGAATGAAGCGGACGATCACGGCATTTCAAGTCGGTAGTATATCCCACCCGAAGCCGGCATGGAAAACGTCAGCGAATTGGTAATGCCCTTGATGGCCGGTTTTGTCGTTATCTTGGTCCACGCAGTGAGGTTTGTGCTGGAATACAAGACATAATTGGTCCAGCAAGTCGTCCACATGAACGTCATATTGTTTCCGGATTGGGAAGTCCACAGGGTCGGGTAATCCAAAATATGGATCAAATGCCGGGTCCAGCCACTTGTCCCAAAAAATGTGTTGGCGTCAACATCCAGGGCACAGACCGCATGACAGGTAACCAGGCCATTACCCATGTAGAGCGTGACGTGGCCAATATCTGAAAGATTCGTGTCGTCTGATGCCCAGGTCCATCCGATGACATCGCCCGGCTCAAGCTGGCTTAAGGAGGAGACTTCAACGCCGAAGCCCGGGCTGAGGAGATTGGTTTCGATGATTCTCGCGGCGCCAGGCTCGCCGTAAGTGGGAGTTGCCCGGCTGGGCAGCACCATACCGGCGCCCCGCACATATGGCCCACTGCCAATACAATAAGAAACAAAATGGGCGCAGTCATCGCCAACGCCATCGTCAAGAGGCGCTCCCGTGGGAGCCAGGGCGAATATATCTTTATTGGTAATCGCGTAATCTGAGCCATTCGTCCAGAAATAGCCATCTGGGCAAAAGTAGTCAGCGTAGTTATTGGCGAAGGAGATCGCGCGGGAGCGATCAAAAACATTGGTATTGCCGCCGGGACTTACTGCGACTTGCACAGTGACCGTTGGACCGAAAAAGCCGGAGCCATTGAGCTGAAAAGTGTCGGTGTACTGGCCCTGGGCTTCCGGAGCTATGAATTCCAGGCTGTAGGCAGCCGTTCCATTGGGGCCGACAGACGTGCTGCCGTTAATGGCAGCGCGGGGAAAATGGTACGTGTATGTTCCATTATCCTCGCTTTGTGTGTTCGTGATGAGAGGAATCGCGCCGAGGCTGTCCAGGCCAATCATATCAAGTGTGTATCCGCTTCCGCCGGCTGACCACGTCGTGGTTCCCGTGTTCTGAAACGTCCAGGTTTGGGTGAAGATGGACCTCGGGGCCACCGATGTGCCGTTCGTTATGGTTTCTGACAGCAAGGTTGCACTGTCGCCGGCAAAGGCACGTCGTGATGTTATCAGGAGAAACAAAAGAAGCAGGAGCAAGCGTCCCGCTACCCGGAAGGCGTTACTATTGCGGGGCGGCATGGTGTTAATATAACAAAAACTGCGGCCGATACAAGAACAAGGATGGAACAACGGAGAAAAATCAGGGCATTTCGAGGCGGTAGTATATCCCGCCCGAGCTCGGCATGGCGATCGTCACGGAATTGGTTGTCCCGTGAAGGGCCGGCTTGGTTCCGACCTGCGTCCACCTGCTGAGGTTTGTGCTGGAATACAGAGCGCAGCCGGGCCAGTTGGTCGTCCAGGCGAATTTCATGTATCCCATTGTGGGGTAGGAAGTCAAAAGAGTCGGGTAATCCAAAATATGGACCAAATGCCGAACCCATCCGCTGGTTCCAAAATACGTATTGGCATCAACATCCAGGGCAGAGCCGGCATGACACGTAACCAGGCCATTGCCCATGTAAAGGGTGACGTGATCTATGTCCGCAATGTTCGTTTCGTCTTCCCAGTTCCACCCGATGACATCGCCCGGCTCAAGTTGGCTCAAGGAGGAAACTTCAACGCCAGCGCAAGAACCGAGAAGAACATCGTTAATCATTTCCGGGGCGCCCGGCTGGCCATAAGGCGCCTCCCCGGCGAGTTGGGGAACCTTCATGCCCCCGCCTCGCACGTAGGGCCCGGCGCCAATGCAATAGGAGACAAAATGGGCGCAGTCGTCACCGACTCCGCCGTCAATACCCGAACCCGTGGGAACGGGCGCAAATGTATCCGGCGTCACGGTTGACCAGTCGCCGCCATTCGTCCAAAAATAGCCATCGGGGCAATAGTAGGCGGTGTAATTATTCGCGAAGGAAATGGCCCGGCAGCGGTCATAAAGATTGGTATTGCCGCCGGGGCTTACCGCGACCTGCACGGTGACGGTCGGCCCGAAATAATCACCGTCAGTGTTATTGAGTTGGAAGCTGTCGGTGTAGGAGCCGGCGGCTTCCGGCGCGATAAATTCCACACTGAAGCTGCCGGTTTGGCCGGGCGCGATATTTTGGCCGCCGCCGATGATCGCTGACACCCCATACCAGCCCCCGCCATTGGTGAAAAGCTGCATCACGCCCAGGCTGTCCAGGCTGATGAGGTTGAACGTGTATCCAGCGGAGGTTGCTTCCCAGGTAGTGGTTCCCGTGTTCTGAAAGGTCCACGTTTCGGTATAGACACTCCGGGGCGTTACTTGCGTACCGTTGGTGATGGACATGGAAATTAATTCCGCGTTGTCGCCGGCAATAACGTGCTGGCGCGTCATGAGGAAAAGGAGGGGCAGGACCAAAAGTCCCGCAACCCGGCAGGCGTTACTATGGCGGGGCGGCATTAATTCAATATAACAAAAACCATTGCCAAAACAAGGGAAATGGGGATATCGGGGGGAGCGTACGCGCCCTCGCGTGCGGCGGTTGACGCCCCCGTCAACCGCTCGGGCGCGCCTCCGCGCCCGTTTCAACGCGCGTTGGCGCGCGTCATTCCGACTGCGAGGCGCAATCGGACGCACGCGAAGGCGCGTGCGCTCCCCACGGAAGAGGACTTGACATCAGCGCGCCCGGTGCAAGATTGGCGGCTATGGATTTACAACTCACCGATAAACTCGCGCTGGTGTCCGGTTCTACCAGGGGAATCGGCCTGGCGATTGCCACCGGTCTGGCCCGCGAAGGCACACGCGTCATTGTGAATGGCCGTACGGAAAAATCCGTGTCAGAAGCTGTCGCAAAAATTCGTAAGACCGTGCCAACGGCAAAGCTGGAAAGTTTTCCCGGCGATTTGTCGGATACCGCGGTGGCGAAAAAATTGGCCGCTCAATTTCCGTCCATCGAAATTCTGGTCAACAATCTGGGTATCTTCGAGCCGAAGCCTTTTGAACAAATTCCGGACGAGGATTGGCGGCGATTTTTTGAGGTCAACGTTTTGAGCGGTGTTCGCCTGAGCCGTTGTTTTTTGCCCGGGATGAAGCAGCGCAACTGGGGACGCATCGTCTTCATCAGCAGCGAAAGCGGCATCCAGATTCCCGCTGAAATGATCCATTATGGCATGACCAAAACGGCGCAGCTCGCGGTCGCGCGCGGTCTGGCGGAAACCTGCGCCGGGACGGGCGTCACCGTGAACGCCGTCCTGCCGGGTCCGACTCATTCGGACGGTGTGGACACTTTTGTGAAAGAATTGAGCGGCGGAAAACCGTTCACGGAATTTGAAAAGGAGTTTTTCAAGAGCGTCCGGCCCAGTTCGCTGATCAAACGCTTTGCCACGACCGAAGAAGTGGCAAACCTGGTTGTTTATGTATGCAGCCCGTTGTCTTCAGCGACGAATGGGGCGGCGTTGCGAGTGGACGGCGGGGTGGTGAGAGCGTGCTTTTAATTAAAAATTAAAAAGGAGCAGAATATGAATTACAAACTGCTTGGAAAATCGGGATTGCGGGTATCGGAATTGAGTCTGGGGACAATGACGTTCGGCGAGGAATGGGGCTGGGGCGCGAATAAAGCCGAAAGCCGCAAAATGTTCGATGCCTTCGCGGCCGCGGGCGGCAATTTCCTGGATACCGCGGACGGCTATACCGACGGCACCAGCGAAAAAATGGTGGGCGAATTTGTGAAGGCGGAGCGCGAACGATTTGTGATTGCCACCAAATTTACCTTTAATGCTTTCAAACCCGGAGATCCCAACGGCGGCGGAAACCATCGCAAGCACATGGTCGAGGCCTTGAACGCTTCGTTGAAACGATTGAACATGGATTACGTGGACCTTTACTGGATGCACGTATGGGATGAGCTGACGCCCGTCGAAGAAGTGATGCGGGCGTTTGCCGACGTGGTCCGCGCGGGCAAGGTCCTTTACATTGGGATTTCGGACGCGCCGGCCTGGTGGGTGGCGCGCGCCAATACGCTGGCTGAATGGCGGGATTGGACGCGGTTTGTGGGATTGCAGATTGAATACAGCCTGGTGGAACGGACGCCGGAACGGGAATTATTGCCCATGGCAGACGCCCTCGGCCTGAGCATCGCCGCATGGTCGCCGTTGGGCAGCGGTTTGTTGACCGGCAAATACGCGAAAGGGTCCACCGAGGAAAAGCGCCTGGACAAGACGCCTCAATTCAAGGAGCTGTCGGAACGGAACATGAAAATCGCGGACACGGTGGTGGCGATTGCCAAAGAAACCGGCAAATCGCCGGCGCAGGTGGCGCTCAATTGGCTTCGCGCGAAGCAAAATGTCATCCCGATCCTGGGCGCGCGCAAGATGTCACAGTTTGAGGACAATCTGAAATGCCTGGGTTGGACGCTGGACGCGCGCCAGATTGCGCGGTTGGAGGAAGTGAGCGCGGTTGAAATGGGATTCCCGATGGATTTCATTCATCGCAAAACTGTCCGCGATTTCCTCCACGGCGGAATGTTTGAGAGAATTCAATCGTCCCATTGAGCGGCGACGACGGTGCTCCCGGCCAGGCAAGCGATGACCAATGAAACCGTGAGCCACGGCAGCAATACCTGGGAGTCGAGAGAAATCAGGGCAGTCGTGTCCAGGGGCGGCAAGTTTCCCCAGGGCAGCCACGATGCGGCCGCAATCCAGCCGACGACGGAAACGCCAAGCAAAAAAACCTGCGGCCATCGTCGCGTTCGGCGGCGCGGCAGGGATTTAATGACCCGGGCGGTGAACCCGGCATCTTCAATATAAGTGTTCTCCGCTTGCAACAGGGCATTGAGCGGATCCTGTGGTTCTTTCATAAAGACAATAGGCGTTTCAATTTTTCTCGGCCGCGCAGGATGTTTGTTTTAACCGTGCCCAGCGGACAATCGAGCGCTTCCGCCGCCTCTTCGTGCGACAAACCATTCTGGCAACAAAGCAAAACCGCGGCCCGCTCATTCGAATTTAACGCTTTTAACGCCTCCGTCAAATCCAGGCGCAGATGAGCATTCGGGGCGGCGGATTCTTCCGGTTCCGGCGGGAGTTCATCAATTTCTTCGGAAGACAATTCCTTGTGTTTGCGGGCGGCGCCCCGAAGTTCGTTCAAGGCGATGCCAAAGAGCCAGGTGGAAAATTTTGCCTTGCCGCGAAACGCGCCCAGATTTTTCCAGGCTTTCAGAAAAGTTTCCTGCGCCAGGTCATCGGCCAAATGCGCATCGCCCCGCGCCATGCGCGCCAAAAACGCGCGTACCGGCGATTGATAACGCCGAACCAATTCGGCGAAGGCATTGTGGTCTTCGCGTGAAAGGACGCGGGCGATGAGATCGGCGTCGGTGAAGGCCACGGTTATGGTTTGGGTGGTTGTGGATCACCATTTTGATTTCTTTCCACCAGCCAGACAATGAGAAAGGCGATGCCGACAAAGAAAACAATCAAGCCGCCCATGGAATGCCAATCGCTGGAAATAAGCAGCGCAAGGCCGACGCCCGTGCAAATCAAGCCGTACAAAAGACGGCAGGAACAGAAAATGAGCCGGGCGATGAGAAAGGCAATGCCAACGAACAGGAGAATCAGCCCGGCGGTAGAATGCCAATGGCTGGTAATGAGCAGCGCCAGGCCGACGCCAAGGCAAACCAGGCCGTAGAAGAGACGCGCCGAACGGGAACGCCGGGACGCCGGCGGGCTTCCGCCGCAATCATCATTCCGGCGTCTGTCCAATTGGGCGATCAATGCAGAGTCAACCGGCATTCCTTTTTCCACCATGGCGCGGATGGTTTCGTGCAGCATTTTGTCGCGATGATGACGGGCAATGGCGCAAATCGCGACAATGCATACCACCATGATAAATGCGGCAATCGGGATATTAATGCCGTCAAATAAAGAATAATTACCCCGATTATCCGAATGATGATGGTGCGATTTAGGCGGTTGCGGGGAATGGTCGGCGGCCGCAACGGAATTTGTTCCGGCTTCACTCGTTGTGTTGGTTTGCGATGGCGCCTGCGTCAGGGCGAACGCCAGCAGGAAAATAAGGGCGAGGACTTTTAGGGCTGCGTTTTTCATTATGGTTCGTCTGGTTTCTACCGTTCAATAAGTGTGATGCAATGAGGGGCGATTTTGGATTCAATTATTTTCATGCCATAGCGCTTGCTTTTCAATGAAGGGTGGCGCAATTTGAGTTTCGACATTTGAAACAAGATTAAATAAGGAAATCATATGCCATACGAACTCCCACCATTACCGTATCCGTCCAATGCTTTGGAACCCCACATTGACAAAGCCACGATGGAAGTCCATCACGACGGCCATCACAAGGCCTACGTGGACAATCTCAATAAGGCGGTTGTCGGTACGCCGCTGGAAAATAAACCGCTCGAAGCGCTGATTGGAGATCTGGCGTCCCTGCCTGACAACATCCGCGGCCCCGTGCGCAACAATGGCGGCGGGCACTGGAACCATTCATTCTTTTGGAAGATCCTGTCGGCCAGCGGGGCCAAGGCGCCCGAAGGGAAGTTGGGCGATGCCATCAAGGCGTCTTTCGGCGGATTCGACGCGTTTAAAGAAAAATTCGAAGCCACGGGCCTGGCGCGTTTTGGCAGCGGTTGGGCGTGGCTGGTCTCGCAAAACGGAAAACTTGAAATTGTTTCCACCGCCAACCAGGACAATCCGCTCATGGGCAAGGCCGTTTCCGGCGTCGAAGGCAAACCGGTCTTTGGCGTGGACGTTTGGGAGCACGCGTATTATTTGAAGTATCAAAATAAACGCGGCGCCTACCTCAAGGCGATCTGGAATGTCATTGATTGGAACGCCGTGGCGAAGAATTTTTAGAACGCCGCCTCGATACCGAACGCCGGGTATTTTGCCCGGCGTTTTTTATTATCGGCCAATCCGCTGACGCATCGGGAAAGGCAGTGCGTTGGACGATTCTCCCTCACCCCGGCCCTCTCCCGCTGGGAGAGGGAATACCGGTCGGACCTTTTCAGTATTCCGAAAGGCCACCGGCCGTCGCCATCTTTAATTCACAATCTTCCATCAGCGCCGCCGCATGGCGGCGCGCTTGAGTTCGCGGTCGGACTCGCGCTTTTTGAGGTCTTCGCGTTTGTCAAACTGCTGTTTGCCCTTGCCGACGGCCAGGACGACCTTCACTTTCCCGTTTTTCCAATAAAAGGCGAGGGGAATCAGCGCGTTGCCCTTGACGGCGGCCAGGCCGAAAAGTTTCCGGATTTCTGATTTGTGGAGAAGCAGTTTCCGCGGTGACTTCGGCTCATGATTTTGAAGATTGCCGTGGGAATATTCATCAATGTGGGCGTTGTAAAGCCAGACCTCGTTTTTATCCACCCGGGCGAAGGCATCGGTAATCTGCCCTTTGCCCGCGCGAAGGGATTTGACTTCAGTGCCGTGCAGGACGATCCCCGCCTCAAACGTTTCGAGGATGTGGTAATCGCGCCGGCCTTTGTGGTTGGTCACAATGTCCGCCATGACCGCTGATGGTTTACGATTTGCACGCTGCCGCCGCTCATGTCAAATCGCAAACGCCATGGAACTAGCGTTTCCGCCGTTTGCGGGGTTGCGGACGGATCAGTTCGGTGACTTCGGGCATTTCCCACCCGATTTTTTCCTCGATGATTTCGCGCAGGGCGATATCGGCGACGCCCATGCTGGCGGGAGCATCCACCAGGGGACGGCTCAAACCGCCGCCACCGGAATTGAGTTGCCGGACGCGACGAGAAACCAGATTGATTAAAACGTTGGGATTGCCGACTTTATCGGCGGCTTTTCTGGCGAGTTCAGCGTTCATTAAAAAGAGCCTCAAAGTATAATCCATTTAAATTTAAATGCAACATCTAAAAAATAAAGTTTTTTTAAGGTTCAAGGTGCATACGAAAAGAATCGCAAGCCGGCTCCCAATGAATTGCAATTGGCGCGCGGTATTCATGCCGTTTCGGCGTCCCTTTAGCGTTGGACGTTGAAGCGACCCCGCCTCTGCGGGGTCGCGCCCCGGTTCGTGGTCCGGATGTGCGACCAATTTTGGAGGTCGGGGCTCTGCACGAGCCGTGGCGATGCATGGCGATGGCGGTGAGCACTACCGTCTTGCATCTGCGGTCGTTTTGCCCTAAAACAACGGCCCATGTCCGTAAAAAGAACGCCATTTGATTTGCCGGGTTTCCTTTCCACGCGCACCGACGCCGTAAATCGCGCGCTGGACAAGTTTTTGCCGTCGGAAAAGACACGGCCGGCCACCATTCACAAGGCCATGCGTTATTCGATTTTCGCTGGCGGGAAACGGATGCGTCCGGCACTTTGCCTGGCGGCGGCGCAAGCCTGTCAGGGTTCAGAAAAAGACGCCCTGCCGCTGGCGTGCGCTGTGGAATGCATTCACACGTATTCGCTCATCCATGACGATTTGCCGGCGATGGACAATGACGATTTCCGGCGCGGCAAGCCCACCAACCATAAGGTGTTCGGCGAGGGCGTGGCCGTGCTGGCCGGCGATGCGCTGTTGACCCAGGCATTTGAGATCGCGGCGCGGTGCAAAAAATCTCCGCGCTATCCACACGAAAAAATCATTCGGGAACTGGCCGGCGCCGCCGGCTCACTCCAGTTGATCGCGGGCCAGGTGGCCGATTTGGAAGCGGAAGGAAAAGAGATTTCCGAAGCCGATTTGAAATTCATTCACGAGCGGAAGACTTCGGCGCTGTTGTGCTGTTCGGTGCGGTTGGGCGGCATGAGCGCCAATTGCACGCCGGCTGAATTAACTGGCCTGACCCATTTTGGTTATCATGTCGGCCTGGCTTTCCAGGTGATTGACGATATCCTCGACGTGACGCAGACCAGTGAACAGCTTGGGAAAACGGCCGGCAAGGACGCGGCGGTGCAGAAGGCGACTTATCCGGCAATTGTCGGCCTCGAGAAATCACGGCGAATCGCGGAGCGGTTGACCGGCAAGGCATTCGCCGCCCTGAAGACTTTCCAGGGCCGGGCGGTCGCGCTGGAGGCGTTGGCGGAGTTTTTGCTGAAGCGGGACAGATAGAACACGGATCAATGAATTGGCGGGTTATTGGATTGATGGATCAGGGACCGCTGGCGATGAAGGTTTTTTTGGAAATGTAATCCTGTTGGACAAAGTCGCTTTGGCTGCCATTTCGCCGGTGGAACCGGGAAAACCTGACGGGCAAGCCGCTGCTGAAATAAAAGCTTTTGCCGTTCTGAAACTGGAAATGGAGATGAGGTTCGCTCGAATTTCCGGAATGACCGCAACGGCCTATTTCCTGGCCTTGCTTGACGTGGTCGCCCGGCTTCACTC
>JASHPN010000158.1 GCA_030038175.1 Verrucomicrobiia bacterium | reverse complement strand
GAAGACAGGTCTTCTTCAATTGAATTCGACGGTCGGCGATTTCGCGGCGAATGTGAAAAAGCTGGCGGCCGGCTATGAGGAAGCCGTTTCGCGCGGGGCCGAATTTGTGCTGGCGCCCGAACTTTTTCTTTGCGGTTATCCGCCCCGCGATTTGCTCCTGCGGTCCGATTTCATTGACGCCAATCTGGCCGCGCTCCTGGACGCGGCAAAAAAGACCGGCCTGGTTCCTCTGTGCCTGGGTTACGTGGAGAGAAACCCGGATCGTCCCGGACGCGCCTTGCGAAATTGCGCGGCGGTTTTGCAAAACGGAAAGATTGCCTGGAACACGGTCAAATCGCTCCTGCCCACCTACGATGTCTTTGATGAAGACCGCTATTTTGAACCGTCTGGAGCCATAGCGCCATTTCAGTTCAACGGCCGGAAACTGGCCATCACGATTTGCGAGGATATTTGGAATGACGAGGATTTTTGGCCCGAGCGGCTTTATCGCCGTGATCCGGTGAAGGAAGCCATCGCGCAGGGAGCGGAACTGATCATAAACGTGTCGGCTTCGCCCTGGAGCGTTGGCAAGGAAAGCGTGCGCCTGGAAATGCTTCGCCGGGTTGCTCGTGATGAAAAAATTCCGCTGGCCGAGGTTAACCTGGTGGGCGCCAACGATGAATTGATTTTCGACGGCCACAGCGTCGCCCTCGACTCCAGCGGCAATGTGATCGCCATGGCGAAAGGATTTGAAGAAGACATCTTCGTGGCCGACCTGGCGGCCCCGGCGCCGTTCGCGGCCGGCCCGAGTGATCCCTTTCCAGTGCGTGAGGCGCAAATTTTCTCCGCGTTATCGCTGGGGATTCGTGATTACGTCCGGAAATGCGGGTTTAATTCCGTCATTTTGGGGCTTTCGGGAGGCATTGATTCGGCGTTGACGGCCGTGTTGGCTGCGCAGGCGCTGGGCCGCGAAAATGTCCTGGGTGTGGCGATGCCCGCGCGTTACTCGAGCCGGGGCAGCATCGTGGACGCCGAAGCGCTGGCGAAAAATCTCGGCATTCGTTTCGAAGTGGCGCCCATCGAACCGGTGTTCCTCGCGGTTGAAGAACAACTAAAAGACATCTTTGCACGCTTCAAGCCGGACCAAACGGAAGAGAATCTGCAATCGCGTTTGCGCGGCACCACGCTGATGGCGCTTTCCAATAAGTTCAACGCGCTCGTGCTGACGACCGGGAATAAATCGGAAATGGCTGTCGGCTATTGCACGCTCTACGGCGACATGAACGGCGCGCTGGCTCCGCTGGCCGATGTGTTTAAAACGGACGTTTACAAAATAGCCCGATGGGTCAACCGGGACCGTGAAATCATTCCCCAGAGTTCGATTGACAAGCCGCCGAGCGCTGAATTGCGTCCCAATCAAACGGACCAGGATTCGTTGCCGCCCTACGAAACCCTCGATGCCATCCTGGACCTCTATGTTGTAAAGAACATGAGTGGCGAGCAAATCATTGGAAAAGGCTTTGAGGCGGTGATGGTTCACGATGTCCTCAATAAAATCAATTTTAGCGAATACAAGCGGCGCCAGGCCGCTCCGGCGCTGAAAATATCGGCGCGCGCTTTTGGGATGGGCCGGCGCATACCGATTGCCCAGCGCTTTTGGCTTTAGAAACGGCACGATGACACGGACAGTTGACTGTTGTAACCAATGGCTTTATTGTCTCATCTAATAAAGTGCGAAAGAAATTGCCTCGTAACAGAATTTCGTTCTAATGTGCATGAAAGTTGCTATGGCTATGCCAATGCTCGAGATACCGGAAAAACCAAAATCATCCTTAAAAACAGCGCCCGTTTTTGTTGTTGGCCCCCTGCGATCAGGCACGTCCCTGCTTTATGCGCTGCTAAACCAACACCCCGAAATCGCGCTCATGTATGAATGCGATGTCTGGAACTTTCCCAGAATGTTTTCCAACCTCCGGTTCCGCGGCGATTGGAAGGCACGGCTGGAATTCTTCAGCCAGCCTTTTTCCCGCCATCGTCTTATCTACGGTGACAGTTTTCGGGGGCTTGAACACGTTCGGACCCCGCATGACCTTTATAAAACCTTCGCCGAAGTCAGGGATGCGCGGGTCTTCGGCGAAAAATCGCCGTTTTACTGCACCCGCCTGGCCCATCTGGCGCAGAACCATCCGGGCGCCGCGTTTATCCTGATTTGGCGCGAACCATTGGAAGTCCACCGCAGCATTCTGGACGCGGCCAGCGGCTCTTATTTCTTCCGCCGCCCGGGAATGTTGAGCCGCTTCATTTATGCCCAGGAACAAATGATCCGCGAGGGCGAACAATTGAAACAGACCGGCGCGCGCGTGTATCACGTCACTTATGATGATTTGATTGACCGCACCGAAGTCTGTTGCCGTGGCATCTGTGATTTTTTGGAAATTGAATTTGACGGTAAAATGCTCAGTTTGGCCGGCGCGGACCTCTCAGCGGTCTTTCGCGCGCCGCAACATGAATATCTGCGCCGCGGCAAAATCGAGCGCCGGGAATTTTCCGCCCACGAGGATGGCCCGCGCATTCATCGGAAATTGGAACGATATCGGACCCGCTGGAACCGTCTAAACGGCCGAAAGTTTCGTCACCGGACCGACGTGTCAGATCCGGAACCTTCGTTGCCGGAACGTATGCGTGATCGCCTGGCGGGCCTGATTTGGTACGGTTTTGATGGTGTCAAACGCCTGGGTTTCGAGTTTCTGCCTTTGCCCTGGCTGCGGACGTATCGGCAGATTAAATCCTGGTTTAGGAACGGGCAAACGGAGCGCACGACGCTTGCGGAAGAACTTGGCGGCCATAAGGCGACCATTCTCCTTAGCCTGGCCATTTTAACCGGGGTTGCCATTGCCGACCACCTGACTGGTCCCGCAGTGTCCTTGATGGCATTTTACGTGATCCCGCCGGCAATTCTCGCCCTGATTATCAATAAACGGTGGGGCACGGCGGGCGCTGTGATTTCGACCGTGGTCTGGGCGTTCGTGCAAAACGCGGACAATCCTTTCATTAATCGCGCGCATCTGGGGATTATGTTGTGGGACGGCGTGATGCGCTTCCTGGTCATGCAAATTATTGTGCTGTTGCTTGAACGTATCCGCGTTGAAATCAAATCGGAGAAATTTTCCGGGGATTAGGCATGATCTCACTCAGGGGTTGACACATGAAGTTTTCCATTGTCACTCCCAGCTTTCGCAATTCCGACTGGCTTAAGCTCTGCGTTGCGTCAGTGGCTGATCAGGAAGGCGTCGAGTTCGAACACATCGTTCAGGATTCGTGCTCGGACGATGACACGCGGACCTGGCTTCGCGGCGACTCCCGGGTGCAGGCCTTCGTTGAAAAAGACACGGGAATGTACGACGCCGTCAATCGGGGTTACCGCCGCGCCACCGGGGAGATTCTCGCGTACCTGAATTGTGATGAGCAATACCTGCCCGGGGCGCTCAAGACGATCCATGATTTTTTCGAAGCCAATCCCCAGGTCGAAGTGGCCCTGGCGCACAGTCTGATTGTGGATGCGCGGGGAAACTATGTTTGCCACCGGCACGCGATGGTGCCCGAATCCCGGCACATATGGTTCCGATTCCGAATGTTGACCAGTTCGATTTTTGTCCGCCGCAAAGTCATCCACGAGCGGGGCATCTTTTTCGATACGCGGTGGCGGGACCTGGGCGACTTCCACTGGGCGCGAGAGCTGATGAAAAACAAAGTTCCCATGGCGGTCTGCAATTCTCTGGCGGCCACGTTCACGGACACCGGAGAGAACATGAATCTGCGAGCCAACGCCATCCGCGAAAAAACGGAAACCCTCGCGATGGCTCCCGGATGGGTCCGCCTGTTGCGGCCGTTCTGGATTTTCCAGCACCGTGCGCGCCGCATTGCGGCCGGACATTTCAAACTCCGGCCCATGAGCTACGAGATTTACACGTTGCAAAGCCCGCGGGAACGCGTCCATTTCGACGTTGCCAAACCCACGTCCATTTGGTGGAATCGGATGTGAACGGACATTTTGACAAATAGTTATGGGCGAAAGCATTACTCCGCCCAGTTTGATAGACAGAGCGGCAATGCGGCTACGGAAGTGGCCGGCCATACATCGCATAGGGCGTTGGTTCCGCAAGAGATTATGGCACAGCGTCGTCGAAGGCTTTTGGCAATTCGCACGGCATTATTTTGCAAACAATCCGAACTTTGGTCCGCCGGGAAAAACTTTTTCGGTTTATCAGGCGTTGCGCTGCGGTTGGCCGAAGCTCAACGGGCGGGTCGTCCTTCACGACCAGGGAACGCCGCAGGTCACGGGCGCTTCGCTACTCGTCCAGTGCGGTTTGGGGCAACATCTGGAGCAACCGTGGCCAATTCTCTGGAGCGAACATCCCGATGCCCGGCTGGTTTCGGAAAGCCTGGCTTTGGTGCTGCCGGGAAAAGTGCTTTGTCTTGAATCGGCCTTCAATGAAAAGCGGTGGCGCCTGGATCCGGCCAGCCGGTATCTGCGATTGCCGCCGCCGACGCGGCTGTCCGGCAACTGGACGAGCATTGTCTCCAATTGGGTGCCAAATCGGGGATTTCCAGTCTATGGTCATTGGTTGCATGACGCGCTCCCGCGCCTGGCTTTATTAACGGAGTTTCCGCCGGATACGAAAATCATTGTGCCTCCGGATTTACGGCCCTACCACCGGGAAAGCCTTGAATTGCTGGGCGTCTGGAACCGTTGCCGTCCCAGCCCCGAGGCGCATTTGGAGGTCGAACATTATTTCTTCAGTTCGCCCGTCAGCATGATGGCCTGCTACAATCCCTATGCCTTGGAATACATGCAAAAAGCGCTGCTCCCGAAGGGAGACCCGCATTTCACCGGCCCGAAGAAATTTTTCCTGCAGAGGACGACCAGGCGGATTGCTGAGAACACCCAGGAAATTGCTGATTTCTTTCGCGGCAAAGGCTGGGGGGTAGTCCGTGACATGGACCTCACGTTCGCGCAGACGATCAAGTTGTTTTCCGAAGCGGAGGCGTTTTGTTCGCAATTGGGCAGCAACATGTCCAATATGCTCTTTTGCAAGCCGGGCTGTGTGGTAATGCATCTGGTCCCCGATGTGTTTGTGGATGGTTGTTTTGACTGGATTGCCGAGGTGTGCAAGTTGAACTACCATACTTCGGTCGTCCCTTGCGGCGGCCGCTATTCGCCAAGAGTCACCATCAGTATCAGACACATTGAAGAGTTTTTTGCTTCTTCCGGCATTCCATTTTGAGGCGGATTTAGTTCTCATCGCAGCATGCCGGCCGGCGATTGATACGAAGCACGTTGAATTGGATGAAAACAACACGTCTTTATTTTTTTGGAAGCGCATTGAGCCGGACCAGATATTCACCAACCGTTTCCCCGGGCCCCGACTCCAGTTCCTTCGAATCTACTAAAGTTCCATCAAAGCGATTTGTCCAATCGCCGATGCTCATCCCCAAAAGCCCCATTCCATCGCTGTCCACCAGGACAAAATGAATGCCCCGCGCCTGGAGTTCCGCCGCGGTGTCGTCCGGCAAAACCCGTTCGACTCGGCGGCTTCCGAAGGGCACCCACTGTCCCGGTTCGTCCGAACTGCGGACGGTGGCATAGCCGATGACGTGCTCTTGCGCGGGAAGGACGGACTTGAACAATCTTTGTTGGAGATCGTGCGACAGCCGGTAGGCGTAAGATTCCCTCACTCGCTCCGCCCAATGCCAATTCCGATGTTGTTGCGCCACGCGGGTCATAATCGTTACCGCGGGGAACAAGGGCCGGTTGCGCGAAACCACCAGCATTCCAGCGGTTGCCAGCATCGCCGCCAAAACCAGCTTTTGCCACCATTGCTTGCGAACGAGGAGGGCCTGGCCTTCGGATACCAGGAATACAGGAAATAGAAAGGCGTAGTAGGCCGCGCATTGGCGTGCGTTCTGGAAAGTCGCCGCCTTGCACATGAATACGAAAAGCGCAAAGATTCCGCTCCACCGGACCAAAACCAAAAGGTCCATCCTAAAAGGCCGCCGATCCGGCTGAAAACGTCGCGCCGCTATAACTGATACCATCGCGAGGATGGAAACCAGGAGGCCGATCCCGGCATTCCCCTCGTTAACGCTTCGGCCCAGCCGGCAAAAATTTTCGAAAGTCCGGAAATGCGACCCGAACGGTGTTTGCAAAAAAAGATGCATTTCATCGTTCCAGCGATGGGAAAATGGAAAAACCGGGGGAACAAGATTTTGCATGGGCAGGCAGAACACGTTGCCAATGAATCCCCAGAAACACGACGGCGATTCCAGTTTCCAGTAAGCATGCATCATGCCCGGCGTGGGCGTCCCCATCCAATTTCCGGTATGCCTGAAGTTAAAAAAAGACAAGGGCAGGAATGATACAAGAGCCGCCAAAAGAAGAACTCCTATGGCTGCCGCCGCGCGCTTTCTGAGCAAATGCAGGGACGGAAAAACCGCGATCAACCACGGCAGCAAAAGCGGAAGATCCGTTTGCTTTGCCCCGGTCAAAAGGCCTGCCGCCAGAATGGAAAACCATAAATTCCGGGCGCTCTGGTTCTCCCGCGCCCGGAGCGCAAAATCCACCGACGCCAGCGCGTAAATTGCCGCAAAACTGTCATTCATCTCGGAACCGGCCTGCAGGACGAAGCACCAGCCCGAAGGCAAGAGCCATGCCCACCACCACGCGACGCGCGGCCGAACCTTCAATCGCGTGAATACGCTAAAGAATAGGCCCGGCAGCAAGAGGAAAGAGATCCAGTTTCCCCAAAATAAAAATCGGTCATGGCGGGTAAAGAGCATGAGCGGCGCGAGCAGCCATTCGAAATTGCAGCCGGCGACGTTCATCCGGAAATCCAGAGTTCGGATCCAATGCCACTGCCCGGCGGCCAGCCAATGCCAGACCCGCGGGATCCGATATTCGTTTGAATCGTTGTTCTGCGCGAGGTACAATGCCCCTGCGGCAAAAGACATTGCGGCCAGCACAAGAAAAAGGCAGGGCGCCGGGCGCCTGAACCTGCGTTTAAATTTTTTCAGCAATTGCGCCGGCGTATTCCGAGGATGCCATCCCGTTTTCCGATGCCAAAGAAACAGCGCTCCCGCCCCCAATGCGAACGTGACCCCGTAACCGATGCGATTCAATTCATGAAGCGCGGACAAGATCCATCCGGCGGCGACCAGCAGTGTGGAGAATAAAATCCAGATTCTTACCGCGTTGAGCACTGAGGAAGCATGTCCCGCCCGATTACGCTTTGTAAAGCACTTTGTCTTCCAATGAATCGGCCGCCGTACAAAATATCTCCCGGATTTCATTCACATTTTGACTTTTTTTACCTATCTTTGAGCTGGAAATGACAGGTTGCGAAAGTTCGGAATCGGCAAAAGAACCCGTCGCATGGCCGGGAACTGGAGGCGGTTCAGGCAATCGGAGCTGTTTGGCCGCCTGGATTTGGTCCTGTGCATACCTCAATTTTGCCGGTTGGATTCTATCTGCGATCGGCCAGCTCAACGCCAAAGGATATATTGTCGTGCTGGTCACAGGCGGGTTGGCGTTTTTCGCGGGAAATGCGGTTGGGCCGGCAGAGGCGGCGGCAAAATTTCAACGTCGTTTCAAAACATTCCGTCACCGTTTCCAAAGGCCATTGCCGTTTGCGTTTCTCATCCTGTCCGCCATGGCTTTTTTGGGAGGCGCGATTTATGCCCCGACGAATTACGACGCGCTGGCGTATCGCCTACCGCGCGTGTTGCACTGGCTGGCGGCGGGACAATGGCATTGGATTCACGCCGATTTTGACCGCGTCAATGACCGGGCTTGCGGCATCGAATGGGTTTCCGCGCCCTGGATCGCGATTTTTAAGACCGACCGGTTTCTCTTCCTTATCAACGTCGTCTCATTTTTGTTTTTGCCGGGACTCGCGTTCAGTGTTTTGACCCGCCTGGGTGTGCGGGCTCGGGCAGCCTGGCATTGGATGTGGATTGCGCCCACCGGTTACTGTTTTTTGCTTCAGGCCGGGAGCATTGCAAATGACGCCTTTTCAGCTCCTTTCGCGCTGGCGGCCATTGATTTTGCGCTACGCGCCAAATCTTCTAAGTCCGCGCGCTGTTTTTTTTCGTCAATTTTGGCGGCAGCCCTGATGACCGGCGCAAAAGCCAGCAACCTGCCGCTCCTGTTGCCATGGGCGATCGCCATCGTTCCCGCTTTAAAAATCCTTGTTCGGCGGCCCGTTGCATCGGCGGCCATTTGCGTTTTGGCCGCCTCTGCCTCTTTTATTCCATCGGCCATCCTCAATCAGCGCTTCTGCCACGATTGGTCCGGCGCCTCGCTGGAAGGTCACCAGGCCCCCGGCAGTTTGGCGATTCGTTTCGGAGCGAACATCGTTCTTGTCACCTCTGAAAACGTTGTTCCTCCGATATTTCCCCAAGCCGCCCGATGGAATGAGTTGGTACGGAGAGTCATCCCGCCCCATTTAAGCCAGGAACTGCATCAAACCATGGCCGAATCCCCAGCCGCCGAGTTTCGCCTGGAAACGATGCAGATTGAAGAAGACGCGGGCTTTGGTTTTGGACCAACCCTGCTGGTTCTTGCCAGCATTATCGCGGTGGCCTTCTCGCGCAAAAATCCATTCTTTGGCCGGCACGCTTCGGACGGATTATGGAAAGCCGGTGTGGTGGCGGCGCCCTGGATTGCCACCTTCGCCCTATTGACCCAATCGGGGATTACCCAGATTGCCCGCGTCATGGCTCCCTACTATATTCTCCTGCTGCCACTGGTGCTCCGCTCGCCATGCCAGGAGCAAATGGTCCGCAAACTCTGGTGGCGTGGCGCCGCTTTTCTGGTCTTTGTTCCGGCGGCAGTGCTGCTGATCGTTTCCCCGGCGCGGCCGCTCTTTCCCCGGGATGTCCTGCTCGCAAAAATTGACTCAGGCCGGTCCCATTCAAAATTAGGGGCGCGCATTGATGAAGTTTATACCGTTTATCGGGACCGTAATCATGCCTTTGCTCCCGCCCTCGCCATTCTGCCGCCCGGCACGGAAGTTTTAGGATTAATCACCTATGACGACCCGGAGGCTGCTTTATGGCGGCCTTTTGGAAGCCGACAAATTGTTTGCCTTCGGCCTGGAGACACCGCCAGCTATTTGAAATCCCGCGGGGTCAGGTTCATTCTGGCACGGAGCGCCCTGTTCGGAACGCAATTTCCCAACTTCGACGATTGGGCGAAGAAGATGAACGCCCGGCTCGTACGAAAACTTCAATTGAACCTGCGGGCCGCCGCCGGTTCCAGCGAATGGTATTTGATCGAATTAAAATGAATTTCGAGTATATTGGTCCATGGCGGCGCCTCTTCAGTGGCTTTGTGCGGGAAGAAAAATCTTTCCCGCCATGGTGGATGCAATTGAGGCAGCGAGGCAATCGGTTCGCCTCGAAACCTACATTTATGCCGACGACCGGCTGGGCCGGCTTTTCGCCGACAGCCTTTTGGCCGCGGTAAAACGGGGTGTGAGAGTTTCGATCCTGGTGGATGCCTTTGGTTCCTGGGCGTTGCCGGACAATTATTTTGATGCGCTGGCCGCGGCCGGCGCGCGGGTGCGCCGCTTCAACCGCCTGACGCTGTGGCGTTTTGCCGTGAGGGACCACCGCAAGCTGCTGGTTTGCGATAATCGCGTAGCCTTCCTGGGCGGGTTTAACATCTCCGAAGAATACGATGGCGATGGTGTTGCCTGTGGCTGGTGCGATGTGGGGGCGCGGATTGAAAATCCGGCCCTGGTTGGCGCGCTGGCCAATTCGTTTGACAAAATTTTTTCCTTTGCGGATTCCCGGGTGCGGCCATTTGAGCGTATCCGCAGCCGGCGGCACAATGTCTTTCAGTGTGACAGCGATCCCACGCAGCCCCCTGGTTTCGCCCATGGCTCATTTTCGAAATGGCTGCGACGAGACCTTGCGTCGGCGCGGGATATTCGGATCATCAGCGCCTATTTCCTGCCAACCTACCGCCTGCGCCGGGCATTGATGCGCGTGGCGCGGCGGGGCGGCCGTGTGCGGCTGATTCTCGCCGGCAGAACGGATGTGTATCTTTCCAAGCTGGCCGCGCGCAACCTTTACCCGCGCCTGTTGCAGGCCGGCGTCCAAATCTACGAATATCAACCTCAAATTCTTCACGCCAAGCTGGTCTGCGCCGGACCCATCACTTATCTGGGCTCGGCTAACATGGATATTCGAAGCTTGAGGTTAAATTACGAGTTGATCGTGCGTTTCGACGACAAAACCATTGCGGCCGGCGCCCGGGACATCTTCGAGCAAATCCTCCAACGTTCCCACCGGATCGAACCCTCGGCCTGGAAAAAAGCGCAATCCTGGTGGCAGCGATGGAAATGCCAGTGGGCCAATTTTCTGCTGGCGCGGGTGGATCCATTCGTGTCTCTGCGGCAATTTCGCACGAGGAAATGACTGAAATAAATCTTGTTCACTATTTGAACTTGCCAGCGCCTCCAATTGAATCCATACTGGGAGTTGTAAATTATGGCAGATGTTGCAAACAAATATCCCGAGAATGTCGCGGGCAAATACTACGTGGACAACCAGTGCATTGACTGCGATCTGTGCCGGGAAACCGCGCCTGATAATTTCAAACGCAATGACGACGGGGGATACTCTTTTGTTTACAAGCAACCCGCCTCGCCCGAAGAAGAAGCACGCTGCAAAGAGGCCAAGGAAGGCTGCCCGGTCGAAGCCATCGGCGATAACGGCGCCTAGCAAACCAAACCCGTTCTGGAATCCGAACGCAATCAATCAAGCCTTTCAACCGCCGCACAGGCGGCATTTTTAAGAATATATGAGCGGATTTTCAGAAGCTGACCTGGATTTGGAAAAGCTTTTTCTGCCCGCGTGGGCGCAGGAAAAGCCGGCTAAAAATCGTTACGAGCAGTATTCCGGAGAAGAAGGGGAAAGACCGCGCCGCGACAAGCGCCGCGGCGGATTTTCCGAGAATCGCGGCGAGCGGCGGCCCCGGTTCCCGCAGAAGACGGGCGATAAAAGAGACTTTCGCGGCCGCGACCACCGCGACTACCGCGAACGCCGCGAGCCGGAACGCCGCGAACCTCCCGCTCCCCTGCCGGACATTTCCGTCACGCTGCTGGCCGATGAAAAGGGCGTCGAGCACATTGCCCGGCAAATCAAGATGACCGGCCGCGCCTATCCGCTTTTCCAAATTGCCCAGATCGTTCTGCAAAAGCCCGAACGCTATTCCATCGAGCTGGGCGTCCGAAAAAAGGCCGAAGGCGCCGTGTCGCAGCCACTTTACGTTTGCGCCCTCGATGACACGCCCTGGCTTTCGGATGACGAAGCCGTGGCGCACGTTCTCAGAAATCATTTTGCCACGTTTTACCAGGCGGAACGCACGCCCACGGACCCGCCCAAGGGCACCTACACCTTCGTGGCCCAATGCGGCATGAGCGGCGTTATCCTCGGCCCGCCAAATTATCACGATTATCAAAATCAATTGCGCAAGCTGCACGCCGAGCGCTTCTTAAAAATGCCGTTTGACGTTTTCAAAGCCCGCGTGAAAATCGTCAAAGACGAAGCGGTGGTCAAAAAATGGATCGAGGACCAGAGTTTCAAAACCGAATATACCTGCCTGAATGTTCCCGAACCTCTCAAGCTGCCGTCCATGGAAGAAGTGGAAAAACATTTCCGCGCCACGCACAAGGACTCGATTATCAAATCGGTCGAAAGGTTGGTGATTGACGGAGAAAAAGGCCGGAATCTGCGCAGCCGGGATTTGCAACGCCTTGTGCGCGTCGAATGGGAGCAGCAGAAACGTTTTCCCCAGCAACTGGCTACGAGCTTAAGCCGGCAATTTGCCGGGCATGGGCTGCAATTCTTCAAGGTGGATAAAAGGATCGTTCACGTGAGCGTGGCCCGTCCGCAATATCTCGACCTGGCGGCCACGCCGGTTTCTGACAATATCAAACGCATCGTCGAATATATTAACGCCCATCCGCGACGCTCCCGCCGGACGCTGATCGAAGCACTGGCTCCCGCGCCTGCCGCCCCGGCGATTGCTCCCGCCCCGACCACGCCTGCTCCAGCCGGAGAAGGCGCCGTAGCGCCCGGGCCTGCCCTGCAACCCGAACCGACTCCGGAACAAACGGTATTGATTGCCGATTTGCATTGGCTGGTTCACCAGGGCCACGTCCTGGAATTTGCGGACGGGCACCTGGAAACCGCCAAAAAACCGTTGCCCAGGCCGCCAAAACCGGAACCAAAACCGGAGGGCGGCGCAGCTGCTACAGGCGCTTCGGCGGCCCAAACTCTTGAAGCAGTCACGGAAACAAAACCAGCCGAAGGCAGCAAGCCGGGCGGCGAATCGGATTATGCTGTGGAAGTCCCCGCTATCGGCGAAACCGTGGCGGCGCAGGAATCCGCCGCGCAAACGCCCATCGGCGAACCTGCCCCGCCCCATCCGATGCCTATCGAACCGGTTCCAGCCGATCCCGTGGAGAACCCATAGATTGGAGAAACCTCATCGCCGTTGTAGCCAAATACGCGCACAACCTGCGCCAGGAGCGCGGCTGTGTGCGATAGCACCAGCCGCAGCAGCCCGAAAGAGCCTAAACCACCGTGCTTCGTGCAAGCATCCCGGACATGCACGCTTCGACTGATTCCGCAGTGCGGGACAGCCGCCGTCGCTTCGCTATGGCGTGGCGGGCAGTCGCGCCCGCGGGTAAGGACGCGCGATGAATCATCTCACATTCCTTCCTTCCCTTAATTTTCAGCCATGCTAAATTAACCCATGCCATTTAGCAAATTAGGTCTGGCCCCGGCGGTGCTCGAAGGTGTAAAGGCGATGGGCTACGCCGCGCCAACTCCCATCCAGCTTCGCGCCATTCCACTCATCGTGGCGGGCCGGGACGTGATCGGCAGCGCGCAAACCGGCACCGGCAAGACCGCCGCATTTGCCCTGCCCATCCTTTCAAAGCTGGGCGCCCATTCGGCGGAAAAAAGCCCACGCGCGCTGATTCTTGAGCCCACGCGCGAATTGGCCGCCCAGGTCGAAACCTCCTTCCGGGATTACGCCCGGTTCGTCAATTTGAAAATTACCGTCATTTTTGGCGGAGTCGGCTACGGACGGCAAAACGATTCGTTGCGCACTGGAACCGACATTATCGTCGCCACCCCCGGCCGCCTGCTCGATCATCTGGAGCAAGGCACGGTCAAATTGGATAAAGTCGAGTTCCTCGTGTTGGATGAGGCGGATCGCATGCTGGACATGGGATTTCTGCCGGACGTCCGCAGAATCGTCGAACGTTGTCCCCGGGCCCGGCATACGGCCCTTTTTTCCGCGACGATTCCACCCCAGATCGAAACCCTCATCAACTGGGCCATGCGCAATCCTGAAACGATTGAAATTGGCGCCCGTCGGTCCCCGGCTGAGACCGTCAAGCATGTCATTTATCCGGTGGCGGATTCCCAAAAAATTGACCTCCTGCTCAAACTCCTTGATTCCGTTAAGTACGAGTCCGTCATCGTGTTTTGCCGCACCAAACATGGCGCCGACCGCGTCGCGCAATTGCTTAAACGCAACAACCACGCGGTTTGCGTGCTGCATTCCAATCGTACCCAGCGGGAACGGGAACAGGCCTTGCGCGGCTTTCGAGACGGGCGCTTCGAAGTGCTGGTGGCCACGGACATCGCGGCGCGCGGTCTTGACATCGCGGACGTCAGCCATGTCATCAATTATGACGTGCCGCAGCATCCGGAGGATTACATCCATCGCATTGGCCGGACCGGCCGGGCGGAGGCCACGGGCGACGCTTTCACCATTATGACGGCGGAGGATGGCAGCCACGTTTTTGCCATCGAACGGTTTATCAGCCAGAAAATTCCGCGCGTGAAATTGGAGAATTTTGATTATAAATATACGGCTCTCTTCGAGGAAAACAAACCGGGCCGTCCGGCAGGTTTTCCCGGAAGAGCCCGCGCCGTGCGCGTCCATGGCGGTTATCATTTCGGCCCGGCCAGGCGGAGAAGATAGCCGCCACAACGACGTCGGTGCGGCTCATATCACTTGCCTAAGCGGCGCAAAAATTCCGATGGGCCAATGATCAATATTCCCTCAAAGGCCCCCAAGGGAAGGAGGTGCTTTTTGTCGCCGCTCACGATGAAATCGGCTTCCGCCGCGAGGGCGCATTCCAAAATCATTTCATCATCCGGATCAATGGTTGCACCGGTGGCTCGTTCAACTGGAAAGACGAGGGTTGCTCCAACCGTCAGTGCGTCGGACCATCGCACGCAGGGCCGGTGGGGATATTCTAACAATAGCTCTTCGATCGTTTCGTTATATTCGGCGAGTAATGCAGGGCTGACAACAGCTTCAAAGCGGCCTTCCGCCCATGCCGCCAGGCATTCAAAAGGCGCTCCGCGCCTAAAGCTCGAGCTGGCAACAACATTTGTGTCGAAGACGACCTTCACTATTTGCGGCGGCCCCGGACCTTTTGTATGGCGCGGGCAACCACAATTTCATCGTCTGAAGTAATCGTCGGAAGCCTGCGGCTGGAAAGAATCAGCGAACGGACATAAGCAGGCGTCATTGCGCGTCGCTTTCGCAATATAATGAGGCCATTGGCATAGCCGACATCCAATTGGTCGCCGGCCTTGATTCGCGCCTGCTCGCGGACAGCTTCAGGAATGACCGTTTGTCCTTTAACGGATACTTTCGCAATCATCGAGTAAGAGTAATCTTACTATGAAAAGAATCAAGAACTTTTTGAATGTCCTGTTTCCAAATGGAATTTATGGAGAGCGCGATGCGCGATGGGCGCCACCAAAATGCCAAGTGCCGTTACGAAAATCAGGCCGCAGAATAACGCGTAAATTCCCGCAAAAATCTTGCCGGCGTCCGTTTGCAAATTTCCGAGCGGCCCCATGCCGGCAAGAATCATGGCCGCGTTTGCGAAGGAGTCCACCCAATTCATTTTCTCCAGAAAATGATAACCGCACATTCCAACGCCCAAAGTGACGGCCACAATGCCACCGCTGACGAGCGCGCACCTCCGCATCCGGTCGATAAAGGCTTTGCGCGGCAGAAGCGGGCTGCTTTTGTGTTCAAAGATAGGTCTTCAGCGCTCCTTCCTGGATCTCTTGCGGAAGCTGCGAAAATAGCTTCCGAAACGATTTAGTCGTGTGCGAGGTCACTGTCTTTTTCAAACGGCAGCGTTTTACCCTCGTTGAACTCCGACACTGCTTCTTTGGCCAGGCGCTCCAAAACATTTTGTGAAGATGCGAATTGCGCATTCCACCGTGATTCAGAAGCTATTTCTTCCAGAATCAAAGCACCAATCGCCTCCTGCTCCGCAGTGGGCAGTGCGGAGGCCTTTTCAATAGCCTTTTCAAGCAATGCGGTCATGCATATAGAATACATGAAACACTGCCGCATTCAAGAGAACACCGTTAAACCGCCGTGTGGCGTCCGTGTTTTGGGACTTACTGGCCGGGGCGTTGCGTCCAGCGGCGCAATCTGCGTTCCAAAGGGGATTTTGGCTGTTATTATTCGGCCATGCAAAAGCTGCCTCGCGAATTCTACGACCGCAAGACGATCATGGTTGCCCGGGATTTGCTGGGCAAGCTGTTGATTCATGTCCAGGGCGGAGTCGAACGCGTCGGCAAAATTGTGGAAACCGAGGCTTACCTTGGCCCGCATGATTTGGCGGCGCATTCAGCCCGCGGGCTGACACCGCGGACCAAAGTCATGTTTGGGCTCCCCGGCTACGCCTACGTTTATTTCGTTTACGGAATGTATTTTTGCATGAACGTGGTGACCGAGCGCGAAGGCCACGCCTCCGCCGTGTTGCTGCGCGCCATTGAACCGGTGAAAAACGTCGAGGAACGCGGCTGCGGACCGGGGCTGCTTTGCCGTGCAATGAAAATTGACAAGAGCCTCAACGGGCACGACCTGCTGAGTGATGATTTTTTCATCGCCGCGCCGGCCAGGGCCGATGTGTTTCAGATGGTGAAACGCCCGCGCATTGGCGTGGATTACGCGAAACACTGGGCCAAGCGGCACCTGAGATTTTACATCAAAGGCAACGCTTGCGTGTCACGAAGATAGGACAGTAAAAGAATTAAAGCGGCTTTCTGCTGAAAGCCGCCGAGATCTTCCGTTTCCCTGGCTGTTAATGGCGACCACGACCGCCGTATTCCCGCTCCCGTCGTCCACCACCACCACCAAACTCGCGTCGTCCGCCACCGCCGCCGCCGGAGCGTTCTTCGCGCGGGCGAGCGACATTGACTGTGATAGCGCGGCCATCCAATTGCGCGCCATTCATGGCCGCGATGGCCTTTTGCGCTTCCTCTTCAGTGCTCATCGTCACGAACCCGAAGCCGCGAGGCCGATTGGTGTTGCGATCCACCATGAGATTGGTTTCCGTGACTGTGCCGTGTGCTGCAAATGCGTCGTTTAGGGCATTTTCAGTTGTATTGAAGGAAAGATTTCCGACAAACAATTTATTATTCATGTGTTCTACTGTCTCCTTGGATGCTTGGCTTGCCAGACTGTTCCCGTTCGTCGGATTTCAAATCATCACTGAACCCACGTTCAACTGAAGATTTACCACGTTTGGCAGCTTCCAGCTATCTTTAAAGGCAACGGCATTATCGCCCATTCTTTAAAAAATAGCAAATTGAATAACTCTACCCGCCGGCGATCGCGCCGACAATCATGAACGGTTCAACGCCATTTGCAACCGCCTCAGGCAAAGCGGCTTCCGGAGGTTCCAGCGACCAATCCTCCTTGCAGACAAAAAAGCGGATGAAGGGACGACGTTTTAGAGAACCGTGGTCACGAATCGTTCCGCGTAAAACCGGATAGTGCTCTTCCAGGGCCGCCAAAACGGCATTGATGGTGACCGGTTGCGCGACTTCAATACGGACCTCGCCCTGAACACGCGCCAGATTGCGCAAATGAAAAGGGAGTTCGACCCGAATCATGGCAGTGTTTGCACTTCCACAGATAAGACCGCAGGCAGGTCGCGAACGGCGGCGTTCCAAGCGCCGCCCGCGTTGGCCGAGGCATAAACCTGCCCTCCCGTCGTGCCGAAATACACGCCGCAAGGGTCCAGGGAATCCACAGCCATCGCATCGCGGAGCACATTGACATAGCAATCCTTCTGCGGCAGACCGCGCGTCAGCGGTTGCCATTCGTTGCCGCCGGTTTTGCTCCGATAGACCCGCAACTTGCCCTCCGGCGGGAAATGTTCGGAATCACTTTTGATCGGCACGACGAAAATGGTTTCGGGATCGTGCGCATGCACATCAATGGGAAATCCAAAATCCGAAGGCAGGTTGCCGCTCACTTCCGTCCATTGATCCCCCGCGTTGTCGGTGCGCATGACATCCCAGTGTTTTTGCATAAACAATGTCTCCGGACGCGACGGGTGCAGGGCGATGCGATGGACGCAATGGCCAACTTCCGTGTCCGGGTCGGGCAACTCGAATTGTGACTTTAATCCGCGATTGACGGGCTTCCACTTGGCGCCGCCGTCATCGCTGCGAAAAACGCCGGCGGCGGAAATGGCGACGTAAATGCGATTCGAATTTTTCGGGTCCAGCAGGATGGTGTGCACGGCCATTCCACCGGCGCCGGGCTGCCAAAGTTGGCCTTTGGCCTTGCGCAAGCCGGCCAATTCCTTCCAGGTCTTGCCGCCATCGGTCGTTTTGAAAATGGCCGCGTCCTCGGCCCCCGCATACGCCGTGTCCGGATCCTTGAGTGAAGGTTCGAGATGCCAAATGCGTTTGAACTCCCAGGGATGCTGGGTGCCGTCATACCATTTGTGGGTGCCGGCGTCCCCGTCATAGACGAATTTGTTGCTTTCGCCTTTGGGGAAACCTCCTGGACCTTTTAATTCCTCCGGGCTGCTTCCGGGCGTATTCCAGGTTTTGCCGCCGTCATCGGACCGCTGGATGATTTGGCCGAACCAGCCGCTGCTTTGCGACGCATAAATGCGGTTCGGGTCCGCCGGCGAACCCTTAAGGTGATAGATTTCCCAGCCTGCAAAATGCGGACCGCTCACTTTCCAATTCTTGCGATTGCCATCCGACGTCAGGATGAACGCTCCCTTTTTTGTGCCGACCAACACGCGGATTTTGCTCATAGTTATCCATGGTTTAATGGTTGACTGCTCTTCCAATACTACGACGAATAAACCGGAGCGTTCAGGACAAAGCAAGTTTATGCCGGAACTACTCTTTCATATAAACTTCGCCGCCTTTTTCCACAAATTCCTTAGCTTTTTCCTCCATCCCGCGCTTGAGGGCTTCCTCTTCGCTGATGTGCTGCTCGGCGGCGAATTTACGGACGTCTTCGGTGATTTTCATCGAGCAAAAATGGGGACCGCACATGGAACAGAAATGGGCCGATTTCGCGCCTTCCTGGGGCAGCGTTTCATCGTGAAATTCACGCGCGGTTTCGGGGTCGAGCGAGAGGTTAAACTGGTCTTCCCAGCGGAATTCAAATCGCGCCTTGGAAAGCGCGTTGTCACGGTATTGGGCGCCGGGATGGCCCTTGGCCAAATCAGCCGCATGGGCGGCGATTTTGTAAGCGATCACGCCATCCTTGACATCCTTTTTATTTGGCAGGCCCAAATGCTCCTTGGGCGTGACGTAGCAGAGCATCGCGCAGCCAAACCAGCCGATCATGGCCGCGCCGATGCCGCTGGTGATATGGTCATAACCGGGCGCGATGTCGGTGGTCAAAGGACCAAGTGTGTAAAACGGCGCTTCGTGGCACCATTCGAGTTGTTTGGCCATGTTTTCCTCGATCAGGTGCATGGGGACGTGGCCCGGACCCTCGTTCATGACCTGCACCCCAAATTTCCAGGCGCGTTCGGTAAGTTCGCCCTGGGTCTTGAGTTCGCCAAATTGCGCCTCGTCGTTGGCGTCGGCAATCGAGCCGGGGCGCAAGCCGTCTCCGATGGAAAAAGAAACATCGTAAGCGGCCATAATTCCGCAGATTTCGTCCCAGTGAGTATAGAGGAAGTTTTCCTGGTGATGGGCCAGGCACCATTTGGCCATGATGCTGCCGCCGCGCGAGACGATACCGGTCATACGGCGGGCCGTGAGCGGGATATAGCGCAACAACACGCCGGCGTGAATGGTGAAATAATCCACGCCCTGCTCGGCCTGCTCGATAAGGGTATCGCGGAAGGTTTCCCAGGTCAGTTCCTCGGCCTTGCCGCCGACTTTTTCGAGCGCCTGATAAATGGGCACGGTACCGATGGGCACGGGCGAATTGCGCAAAATCCATTCACGGGTGGCATGGATATTTTTGCCGGTGGAAAGGTCCATGACCGTGTCGGCGCCCCATTTGGCGGCCCAACGCATTTTTTCCACTTCCTCTTCGATGCTCGAAGCGACGGCGCTGTTGCCGATGTTGGCGTTGATCTTAACAAGAAAATTCCGGCCAATAATCATCGGCTCGGATTCCGGGTGATTGATATTGGCCGGAATGATCGCGCGACCGGCGGCGACTTCGAATCGGACGAATTCGGGCGTGATTTCCTTTGGAATGCGCTGCGGAAAACGGGAGAACACCGAAGGGGTGAAGGGATTTGCGATTTCGGATTTCGGATTTCGGACTGATTCCTGCGCCGAGACGATATGCTGTTTCAATAGATCGTTGCGCGCAATGTCGGGCGCCAAATTCGCAATCCGCAATTCATGTTCCGCAATTTTCATGTTTTCGCGGATGGCAATGAATTCCATTTCCGGAGTAATGACGCCGGCCCGGGCGTAGGCGAGTTGGGTAACCACCTTTCCGGCTTTGGCTCGCACCGGCTTGCGTTTTTCTCCGGTAAACTCGACCGGCAACGCCGCTGAGTCCACCGGGACCGGTCGGCGGATGACACGGAGATAGCCGTTGTCCTGCGGCCTTACGGGCCGTCCTTCGTATTGCTCGACGTCGCCGCGGTTTAATATCCAGTTTCGCCGCAGAGCCGGCAAACCGTCGGTGACACTGCCGGTGAAACCGGGATCGCCCCAGGGACCGCTGGTGTCATAGACGCGAACGGGTTCGTTGACTTCACTCTGGCCATTGAAACTTTTGGCCGGCGCAAGGGTGATTTCGCGCATAGGCACCCGGATGTCAGGATGCAGTTTGCCGGCGACAAAAATTTTTTTTGAATTGGGCAGTTGGTCGCTGCTGTGCGGCTCGAACGAATCTTTTGATGCGATCATAGTTTTTCAGGCGGAGCCGGGAGTGGTTGGATCCTTGCGCCGGCATTATCCGGTTCAAGTTCATGGGTCATCCGCGCTTTCGCGTGGAACTCTCAGCGCCCCGCTCTTTGCCAGCCTCTTAAATCAGGCAGAAAAGGCGGGGTTTGGCTCCCCGATGGTGAGAAGTTAGGCTTTAATAACAACGGCGTCAAGCGCCTGAGAAAGTTTCCCATTGGGCGCCTCAATGATCCCGGAATCCCGAAATTGACAGGGAACATGCCTGTTGCGAAACTCACCTTATGGGATGAGAAACCCCCAAGCGCCTTATGCCCTTAAACATCCACAAAATTTATGGACAAATCTTCAAGATTTGGCGGGCGCGGCGCTTTGAGTGGTTCTTCCGTATTCTCAATCCATCATCCTCGGATGTATTGCTGGACGTAGGGGGATATCCCTCGATTTGGACAGCGCAACCTCGGAGGATGAAGCAAATTGAAGTAGTCAATGTTCACAAAGGGCCGTGGAACGATGCGCAATTCCCAAGCCACAACATCCGAGCGCTGGTTGGCGATGGTTGCTCTCTCAAAATGCCGGACAAAAGTTACGATATCGGTTTCTCCAACAGCGTGATCGAGCATGTCGGGACCTGGGAGCGACAACAACAATTCGCGAAGGAAATTCGCCGGGTGGGACGGGCAATCTGGGTACAAACGCCCGCCTACGAATGCCCGATCGAGCCGCATTACATGGCGCCGTTTATTCACTACCTCCCGCGTTCCTGGCAAAAGAGGCTCGTGCGTTGGTGCACTCCCTGGGGATGGCTTGAGCGTCCGAACTCAAAAGAAATCAATGAGATGGTGGAATCGATCAGATTGCTCCGCAAATCAGAAATGCAGTCGCTGTTTCCCGACTGTGAAATTGTGACCGAACGGTTGTTCTGGTTAATCCCGAAATCTTATATTGCCATTCGAAAGAAAACGTAACCAGGAGTCGGCATGGCAGGCACGATGCGTCACCGATTTGCCGCCGTGTCCTGGAAGATGTTGCCCAGGTACGCAAGCCGGCGCGGGGGTGCGAGCCAAACGTGCCCGCTGGGCTGGTCCCAGGCCCAGAGACTGCCGTCCGAAGCCAGCGCGATGGTTCCCATCCAACCGCCAGTGAGTGAAATCCAATCTGAATGGCTTCCGACTTGGACGGGTTTTCCCGGAAACACATCATGCTGGGACCATTGACGCTGCCATTTCCAAAGTGTGCCGTCTTCGCGAATGGCCAGGATAGAATCCCATTTTCCGACCGCAACTCTCCATTTTGATGCCGCGCCCAGCTTGGTTTTAGTAAATCCTTTGATAATTGTCCTTTGCCGCGAGTAAATCGGCGAATAAAGCCAAAGCTGGCCGTTGGTTTTGACTCCCACGAAGGAACCATTGTCCAGGAAAGCAAAATTCGACCATTGGCTGTACGGATTTGTTTCCTGGACGACAGTCAAAACGCGGTTCGTGCCGGTGCCGCTTCGCCAACCCCAGGTCCAACGGCTGCCGTCGGCCTTTTGGGCAAGAGCCAGCGTGCTTGATGGAATCACTTTCTCCCAATCGTGGTCGTCTCCAAGACGAACCGGCGGGGAAGCGAAATCTGATTTGAATTTCATTGGGATGGAGTGTGGCTTGGGCCATTGGAATTCGCGCGTTCCCCAAACCCAAAGACTGCCATCTTTTTTCAACAGCAGGAAACCCATTGAACCGCCGGCCGCCTGAGCCCAATCCGTGTCGGAACCGATATGAGTGAGCGTGAATGGACCCGTGGTTTTTGATTTCCCTGGTCCCGATCCCCATTTGTTTTGGACGGCCCAAAGAGTGCCGTTGGACTGGATGGCGACCGCCTGAAACCGGTCTGCGGTGACCTCAACCCAATTTGAGCCGCCAATGAATTTGCCGCGGCACTGGTCAATGACGGTGGATCGCCACCAGCGATTTGAGATCTCGTCGAAATCCAGCGTTGCGGCCCAGAGCCTGCCGTCGGGCAGCGTAGTGTAGAGCAAATCGGAATTTTGCCCGGCGAATTGTATTTGGTTTGATTGATTCAGTCGGATGGGCCCGCGCGGTCCGGAAGGCAGGACAAACTCCCAAACCCGGAAATAGATAGCATTGGTCAGGATAAAGATTGACGCAAATCCGGCAATAATGGCGATGGCATTACGCGACCACAATTTGCGGTCGGCGTGCAACCATTTAAAGTTCCAAGAAATCAATCCGCAAAATATCAGGACCAAAATTGGGATTCCAAGATAGAGTTTGAGCAATTCGAGCCCGCCCTGGAACTGGTAATAATTCCGCACAACGATGAACCCGGCGGTTGCTGTTTCGTAGCCAAAAATCGTCAAGGCGCAGGCCATGGCCAGGCCCATGGCCTGAAGCGTGGTGCGCGCGGCGGAAGACGCATAGAAAGCGACGAAAAATATAATGGCGGCGAAAATAAAAATGCCGTAACCGAGCTTCATTGTCCCTTCAATGAGAAGAGGGATGGCTCCGCCCAAAGACAGGCTCAATACCAGGCCGATCACGAATTTTACCAACAATTGCATGTGCCGTGAAACGGCCATACACAATTGCGATTCCATGACACCGAGCCTTCGTTCTTCGGCAATAGTAGTGGCGCCGATGAGAAAAGGCATGAGCAGCCAGAGAATCCAAAAGTTTTCGAAGATGAATTGAACATCCGGGTTATCAAAATGCGGGTGGATTTTGAGGACGAGAACGGCAGACAGATGCAGAACCAGGATGAAGGTGGCGATCAGGAAATTGGCCTGGTGCAGGTGGATTTCCTTCCAGATGAGAGCGGAAATCCGGCGGCGAGGCCGGAGTGAAACGGGCATTGGCCGTGTCGTCGTGGATTTTCTGAACCACGAGAACGAAACTTCGCCTCCAGTCCATTGGGCGTCCTGAGCACGGAGGAACAACCAGCGGGCAAAAAGAAAGCCCGCCAGGGAATAGAGCAACAGAACACCGGCGACGGCCATTTCTGCCGTCGAGTTCGAGAAATTGAATGATTCACACAGGGCATTGAGGCCACCCCCGATCAACAAAGGTATCAGGAGCGTAAACCAAAAAGCCGAGACCATTTGACGCAGAAGGAGGGTCGTCCAGAGACCGCCGCTGAATATCGTAATGGTCCAGACTAACACGAACCCGAGTTTTGGCCAGGGCACGGACGTGTTTGCCAGGAAATAAAGAATGGCAACCAAAGCGGCCCAGAGTACCAGAATGGAAGCAAATGCAACCCCAAGGACGAAGGTCTTAATTGCCCAGATACGCCGGCGTTCCACAGGCTGGGACAGCATCAAAGTAAATGAACCTGATCCGAATTCCTGGCCGAAGCACGTTATCCCAAGCAACAAAAACCCCAGCACGAATAGCTGGCCAAGAATCAACACAGGCGCCTGGCCGGATATATCTACCGTGCGCGAACCGGGACCGATCGCTGAAAAGAACAACGCGTGGATAATTGCCAAAACCATCGCCAAAACCCATGCCGGCAAAAGCAGGCGGATCTCTTTTTTGACCTGGGGGCTCATGCTTTCTCCTTGAGGGTTTTGGAAGCAATAAAGATTTCTTCGAGCGACAGGGATTCGCAATGGAGTTCCTCGGGCTTAAGCAGACGGAGTTTTTCGAGAATGCCATCGCTTTGGCCATTGGCCAGGAGTTCGACTTCGCGGCCATTTTGGCGCGCCTCGAGAACGCCGGAAAAATCGGCAAACTGCGTGGAGGCAGGAGGCTGCGCAAAACGGGCGCGGATTTTT
>JASHPN010000157.1 GCA_030038175.1 Verrucomicrobiia bacterium | reverse complement strand
TGCCTGCTTATTGGCAGGCTGCGCCGCGCCCTCCTTCTGCCGGCATACTCACGACGGGGGCAAACTTTTTGGCTGTCTGCCGGATGGAACGCCCGTGAAGATTTATTCTCTGCGGAACAAAAACGGCATGGAAGCGCGCGTTCTCACTTATGGCGGAATCATTCAATCGCTCAAAGTCCCGGACCGGAATGGACGCTTTGCCGACGTGGTCCTGGGTTATGACAACCTCGGCGGGTATGTCACCAACAGCCCCCGTTTCGGCGCGATCATTGGGCGTTACGCAAACCGTATCGCTAAAGGACGTTTCAATTTGGATGGCACAGACTACCAACTTGCCATTAATAATCCCCCAAATTCAATCCATGGCGGCGTCAAAGGCTTTAACGCCGTTGTTTGGCATGCGGTTGCGCTCCACTCCCCGCTCGGCCCAACTCTAAAACTGACCTATGTCAGCCATGACGGCGAGGAAGGTTTCCCCGGCCAGCTTGCCGTCACGGCGCTTTACACGCTCACGGACGATAACGCCATTCGCCTCGATTACACCGCCGTCTGCGACAAAGACACGATCATCAACCTGACCCAGCATTCGTATTTCAATCTGGCCGGGCACGGCGACATTCTTGGCCAGATCGTCTATATCAACGCCAATCAATTCACGCCCGTGGACAGCACGATGATTCCCACCGGAGAACTGGCGCCGGTGGCTGATACGCCGTTTGATTTCCGCGTTCCCACCGCAGTCGGCGCGCGCATCAACGAAAACAACCCGCAGTTGAAATACGCGGGCGGTTACGATTTCAATTGGATCATTAACAAACCTGCGAACGAACTGGGACTCTGCGCGCGTGTCCTCGAGCCGATCAGCGGCCGCGTCATGGAAGTGTGGTCAACCGAGCCGGGCGTGCAATTCTACACCGCCAATTCTCTGGACGGGACCATTACCGGCAAATACGGCCAAAAATATCCCGCGCATTGCGCCCTGTCCCTGGAGCCCCAACATTTCCCCGATTCGTGCAACCACCCCAATTTCCCTTCCACCGAATTGAAACCGGGCCAAATCTACCACAGCACGATCATTTACAAGTTTTCGGTGCGATGACCTACGCAACGGAACGCGCTGAAGGCGCAAGGCCATCATAGCCGAGGGCAACGCCCTCGGAATAAGGCGATTAAAATCTCTTGCCCTGAAGGGGCAATCCAAGGACCAACGATTTTATCGACGCCGCATTGGAGCGCCCCGACAGGGCGCAGAGGCTCGACTCCCCCGCTTCCGAGGGCGTTGCCCTCGGCTACTATGGTTCCGGCCTTTGGCCTGGAGCATCCGATGAGGTTCGTTTACTCGGATAACCCCGCTCGTTTACCAGACTCGTTTACCGACAATTCGCGCTATTTGCCAATAAAAGAGGCGTTTTTTGGCCCTCGTTTAATTTGTGTTTGTCCGCTGTGGTGTGTCAAAACGTATAATTTTCGGGGATGGGTGCATCCCACTTTTTTGTGATTGTAATCGGACTATGTCGCCCCTAACGGGGCTTTGCCTCCTGGTTGTTTGGTTTTCTACAGATATTCCGCCCCTGAACGGGGCTCGCACATGTGACCAGAGACGGTCAATGGCAAGCTGTCAGCGCCGTGGGCGCGGCATCTTTGTAGTAAAAATCAATTAAAAACCCAAGCCCCGTCAGGGGCGACATCTTCTGCTTTTTCCCTCTTCAAAAAGTGAGATGCGCCCGCCTCGCAATCGCCGACCCGATCTATTGCGTTCCGCTCTTCTCTATTCGTTTTTGAGTTCCGAAATGCGCAAGCCGATGGCTTAGCAATCCAAAAAATATGGCAAGACCGATGGAAGGGGTATGCTCCGCGACAATATCAAAACCGGGGACCCGCGAATTCAAATACGCGAACAAGGCCAACGGCACAAACACAAACCCCAATCCAAACAAGACGAGATGAGACAACAAATGATCTTCTTCAAATAGACCTCTGATGACACCGGCAACCGCCGCCAGAATCCAGGGCACGGCATTAAGCCAAAGGATGATCCAAAACTGGAAGATTGCTTCACTATCATGTGGATCAAGCCAACGACTGACGGGTAGCGCTTTCGCCCAAAGTCGAAAAAGAAACCCGCCGGCAAGTTGTCCCAAAATAGCGCCCCCGAGAAACCAGGCAAATGCGAGCCACAGTTTTTTGACGTCAGTTTTTGTTGAATTCATCGTTTTGCGCGAGTTACAACCGCTCACGCCAATAGCCAGGCCGCCGTTTGGCATGCATCACGCCCACAATCCATACGCGGTCAGGCTCATCAAGATAAACAATTGAGTAAGGGAACTTGCGCGCCAATGCGCGCCGGGCGGGGGACTGAACCGCCAGAAGCGGTCAGGTTGGCGGCGCACTTCAAGAATAATCCGTTCGATTTCGTCGCTAAAACGGATGCCCAAATCAGACGCAATGCCCGCGTAGTATTGGGCGACTTGCGTGTATTCCTCAGCGGCCTCGGGATGAAAGGCGAAGGGCTTCACCGCCCGACAATTTTGCGCACACGGGCCAATACTTCGTCACCGGAGATACCTTGCACCTTGCCCGCATGGATTTCTTCTACGCGGCGCGCGATTTCGCTCTGCCAGGCTGCTTCAATTTCCGGGTCGCTGGTGTGCCGGTCTTCGGAGAGCCGCTCCATCAGTTCGCCGACCTTCTCC
>JASHPN010000156.1 GCA_030038175.1 Verrucomicrobiia bacterium | reverse complement strand
TGCTCATCGGGGTGGTCGGCACGCTGGTCAGCCTGGTCATCGGAGTCCTTTGGGGCGCCGTCGCGGGTTATGCCGGGGGTCGAACGGACAGCGTCATGATGCGCATCGTGGATGTCCTTTACTCCCTGCCCTCGATTATTTTCGTCATTGTGCTGGTCACCACCCTGGGGGAACTGGTCAAGCAAGCCCATTTTGTCGCGCAATCACCGGCGCTGGGCGGGCTGTCGCGCATGGCGCTGTTATTTGTCGGGCTGGGCGCGGTTTCGTGGCTGACCATGGCGCGAATTGTGCGGGGGCAGGTTTTGTCGTTGCGCACGCGGGCGTTCGTGGAAGCCAGCCGCGCGCTTGGCGCCCGGCCGCGCTGGATCCTGGCGCGCCATATCATCCCGAATATCTTTGGCGTGGTTATCACCTATCTGGCCCTGACGATGCCCGCGATTATTCTTTACGAATCTTTTTTGAGTTACCTGGGCCTGGGCGTGCAGCCGCCGATGGCCAGTTGGGGCACGCTCATTGCCGAAGGCGTCGGCGAAATCAATCCAATCCGCGTTTATTGGTGGCTCACTATCTTTCCTGGAGGCGTCCTGGTGGCGACCCTGCTGGCGTTGAATTTTCTCGGCGACGGGCTGCGCGACGCGTGGGATGTCAAAAGCCGGTGAACACTGTTCCTGGCAGGGACGCCGCGCTGCGGCGTCCGCGCCGTGTTTAGCGGCGCAACTTGTGTGGTCGGACGTTCTACCGCGCAAGTTCCGCCCGCTCCACGCGGGCGGTGACGGCGCAGCGCGCCGTCCCTACCACCCACTCTGTTATTGTTGAAATTGTGTGCTTTTTCGCCGAAGGTGGTGCGATGGACGAACCGATTCATGTTGTCGTTCTCGGCGGAGGTTTCGGCGGTTTGGAATTTTGCAAACATTTCCGCTGCGAAGACGCCCGGGTGACCCTGGTGGACCGCACCAACCATCATCTGTTTCAGCCATTGCTTTACCAGGTGGCCACGGCGGGACTTTCCGCGCCGGAAATTGCGCAGCCGATTCGTTCCATTTTGTCAGATCGCCGGGACATCACCGTTTTGATGGATGAAGCGCTGGATTTCAACCTGACCGAACGCCGAGTTTTCCTGCGCGAAAACACGCTTCACTATGATTTTTTGGTGCTGGCCATGGGCGGCCGCAACAGCTACTTCGGCCATCCCCAATGGAGCCGCTTCGCGCCGGGCCTAAAGACGGTGGAAGACGCCCTGCTCATCCGCAGCCGGGTGCTGCTGGCGTTTGAAAGGGCGGAAAACGAGGCAAAAAGAGAACAGCACGAAAAATTGATGACCATCGTCATCATCGGCGGCGGCGCGACCGGCGTGGAGTTGGCCGGGGCGCTGGCTGAATTGGCGCGAACGGTGTTGCGCCGCGATTTCAGGCATATTGACCCCGCCCAGGCGCGCATCATCCTGTTGGAAGGCGGCCCGGCCATCCTGGGGAATTTCCCGCCGGACTTGTCCGCCAGCGCGCAACGGCATTTGGAAGCGATGGGTGTGCAGGTCCGCACTTCAACGCGCGTCAAAGACATTCGGGAGCGCGAAGTCGAGCTGGAGAATGGCGAGATCCTTCAGGCCGGAACGATTCTTTGGGCCGCGGGCGTTTCCGCGACGCCGCTTGCCGAAAAGCTGGGCGCGGAATTGGACAAAGCCGGCCGGATCAAAGTCATGCCGGACCTGAGCCTGCGCGGACGCCCGGAGATTTTTGCGATTGGAGACATGGCCCTGGTCATGGCCGAAGACGGCAGGCCGGTGCCGGGCGTTTCACCGGCGGCCATGCAGATGGGACGGCACGTTGCCGGTATCGTTGCCGGCGAAATCCGTTTCGGCGCCAAAAACGCGCGGCCGGCTTTCAAGTATTTTGACAAGGGAACCCTGGCGACCATTGGCCGCTCCGCGGCCGTGGCGTGGTTCGGAAAAATTCACGTTTCCGGTTATCCCGCATGGCTCCTGTGGCTGTTTGTCCATTTGGTTTTTCTCGTTGGCTTCCGAAACCGGGCGGCCGTCTTGTTGAATTGGGCCTACGCCTATTATGGCTACAAACGCGGCGCGCGCCTCATCCCGGGGGATATTGCGGCGGCCGAATCGGAGCAACGGGAATAGCGGCGATTAGAACGACCCAACGGCCTGCGGAACGCCGTTTTCCTCGGCTTTCTTGTGGCCATTGTGGCCATTCGCGCCGAGGTTCTCGCTGATATTGTAACTTTCCAGCGCAATGCGCGTCAGGCGCACGTTCATATCGGTGATGTTTTCATCGCCAAACATAATTTTCGCAACCCCGCGGGCGACTTCCTGGAGGTTTTGATTTCCCGGAACGTTATAGCGTTCCAGGGCAATGCGCGTCAGGCGCACATTCATGTCTGTGACGTTTTCATCGCCGAAGATGATTCGCGCCACTCCGCGCGAAGCCTCGTCGAATGTTGATTTTGTTGTTTTATCCATATTGGGAATAGTTTGACTGGGTTCGGAATTGGGTTGCAAAGGTATCACGTTGGGCAATGGCAACGGCTCCACGGGCGGCGCCTCTTTGTCAGCCGCGACCGGTTCAATCTTCGGCACAGCTTCTTTGATTTCCACAGCCTTGATTTCTGCCACGGTGGCATCGGGCCCGGCGGAAACCGGCTTTTCCGGTTCGACGCGTTCAGGCACTTCGGCGCTAACGGCGGCCTGGACAGATTCTGTCTTTTCCGAGGTGCCAGCCGTATCCATCACGGGGACCGGCGGGACAAGAGCAGGCGAGACAAGAGCAGGCGAGACAAGAGCAGGCGAGACAGGGGCAGGCGGCTCAGGCGCGGATGGCACGGGCGCAGCCGGCAGGAGCGGCTCTTTGACGGTAAATGGGATCGGCGCGTTTTCAGAAACTCCATTGAGAGACGGTTTGTCGGGCGCGGCGGCATTTTGCGGGACTGCCGAATCCGGAGTTGCCGCTTCCGCCTGGTCCTCCTTCATCAACCGCATGGTGGTCTTCAGAACCGACGCCACGGCGTTGGTTTCAGCCCACGGACCGTGAGGTTGCAACAAATGGAGGCTGATTTTGACAACCGATTCCACGGGAGAAACCGGTTTGGCGATGAGGTCATTGCCGCCGCACAGGATTCCCCGCGCGCGGCTTTGAAAATCGGCGCTGGACGTGAGGAACAGAATCGGGACGGTCTGGTATTCGGGCAGGCGGCGAAATTTTCCGCACAACTCGAAGCCATTCATGCGGGGCATGTGAGTATTGATCAGCACCGCGTCATAAACGTCCGCCGCGGCGGTTTCCAGGGCCCTGGCCGAATCTTCAACACAGACCGCCTCCAGATGGGCGCGCTTCAATGCCGCCGCCATGGCCGCATTGCCCGTGGCGTCATCATCTACAATCAGGATTTTGGCGCGGAGATTCACTCCACCGGACTGGGAACCGGAATTTTGGGCCAGGCGCTCCAGGCAATCCACCGCCTGCGCGATGGTTTGAGAGGCGGAGGGAGCGGTCTTTTCCGGTTTATGAACCGCTTCAAAGAGCAAGGCTTCAAAGGCGCTGGCAAGAATGGCGATGCTGCCGCAGTCAGACATTCCAGCCCAGTTGGCAAAAAAATGCACCTGCCGATTCAAGTTATGCAACGGTTCCTGCGCGGCCGCGGTTCCGGCCGCCTTGATATAGGCCAGGGAAGATTCACGGATTTTGGCGACCGCCGCGGGCATTTTGCGGATGAATTCCTCCCGGTTCTTTTTGAGCGTCTCTTCATCGGCCATCGCCGCCTCGGCCGCCGCGGCAAATGCCGCCGCCTGGCTGTCGTCGGTTACGGCCTTATCAGAAAGATCGAACGCGGAAGCGAATCCGAGCATGTCACGAATGGTTTCGACCAGCCTGGCGGGTGTGCAATCCGTTTTCAACATGCCCTGGGTCGCCCCCAATTTCATGGCCTTTTCAGCCAGTTCATTCACATACGCGTTGGAAAGAATAAGCACCGGTATGTCCTTGAGCCCGTCCTCTGAGCGGACGTGCTGGAGAACCTCCTCGCCCGAAACTTTGGGCAACATCAGGTCCAAAACCACCAAATCCGGCCGTTCCCTCAAAAGGGTTTGAAGAGCCACCTCGCCGTCTCCGGCAAACCAAACTTCAAATCCTTCGCGCCGGAGCCGCTCTCCATACGCCTTTTGCGTGATAGGCTCATCTTCGACAAATAGTATTTTTTTTGCGGTTCCAGTCATAGGCTGCCAATCGGAACGAACGGACGGGCGAACAACGACGGGATAGCATAAATGAGGCCAATTGGGTCTCAGGGGAGGGAATAAAAAAGCCGCTGTAACCCTTTCAATATAAAAAGGATGGTCTAATAAGGCCGGCTGCCCTGATTCCGACACGAATCGGCGTTCCCGAAGTGTCCTGATTCGGCACAGCGCGATTCAACCCGGCGGCCATTGCATCCGCCGGCCGCCAAGGACATGGACATGCAAGTGAGGGACCGTTTCGCCGCCGTGGGGACCGTTATTGATGACAATGCGATAACCTTCCGCCGCAAGACCTTCCTTTTTCGCGATTTCGGCGGCTTTTAAAAGCAAATGCCCCAAAAGACCGGCTTCTTCAGGCCCCGCATCAGCAATCCGGGAAATCGGCTTCTTCGGAAAAATCAGGATGTGCGACGGCGCCTGGGGGTTGATGTCCCGGATGGCCAAAATCTGGCTGTCTTCGTAAACAATCGTCGCCGGAATTTCCCGCGCGGCAATTTTTTCAAACAAAGTATTGCTCATGGGGAATTTTCCTTGCCGGTCATTCCACCACCAGCGCGCATTCGTTCTGGCCGGGTTCGGCGGTGAGGCATTGCCGGAGGTAGTCCACAATTTGATCCTGCAATTGTTCGCAACGCACGCTCCAACGGCGGGCCTGGGTGAGTCTTTTGACGCAACCCCGCAGACCGCGGAACCGCAACAGGCGCGGTGATTGCCGGAGTTGAAAGCGCAACTCATCGCGCAACCGCGGAAAAAAGAACAGTTCCAGGCTCACGCCCGATTCCCGCGCCAGCAATAGCAGGTCCGATTCCAGCACCGCCGACTCGTTCCTGGCAGGATAGAGAGTGAGCCCGAGACCGCGCAAAACCTTTTCCAAGGCGCCGGCAAATTCGCCCACCGTGACACTTTCGCGTTCCAAATCATTTTTAAAATAATGAAAAACCGACGCCGCGGCATGGCGCAGCATTTCCGGATCAATCAGGCTGTTGGGATTCCCGATAATTTCAACGCAAATCATTTCCGCTGAACAAGGAACGCTTTCTCCGTTGGAAAGCTCAAATAACAGGCAGTTGGTACTCAAGGCAATCATTTTGCGGCTTCCAGTTTCTTTACTTCTTGAACAAAATCCGTTGCTTCCTGAAAACGGCGGTAAACGCTGGCAAAGCGGACATAAGCGACTTCGTCCAACCCGCGCAGGCCATCCATGACCATTTTCCCAATAAACTCACCCGGCACTTCGCTGTCAAATTTTTCGGTCACCGCCGCCACGACATGGTCCACCAGGTCGTCCATGGCTTTCAATGCTACGGGGCGCTTTTGACAGGCTTT
>JASHPN010000155.1 GCA_030038175.1 Verrucomicrobiia bacterium | reverse complement strand
GATTAATCAATTGCGACGTGAACTCTGGGCCCAAGCGCTAAATCCTAAACATTTTTCCGACTTCACAACCGGCACCGGCGCCGAGGAGAAGTCACAAAAATGCGACGTCCCTCTGGCCTCAGCCGCATTCTTGAGCTGCAATTAAAAATCAACAGCCAAACTCCAGACCCCGTAGGGGTGACATAGTCGGTTGTGGTATTAACAAAAACTGAGATGCGCCCTGCTTACTGGCTCGACAGAGCGACCGTTCGCCGGTAGAAAATCGTGATGCTTCCTGTTTTCCTGCGGCGTCGGTTGACCGTCGTCATGGCTTTTACGGCCTTGCTTGTGTTTCCGGACCAGTGGGCGTTGGGCGCGGGCGTTCGATATCTCTGTCTTCAGCCGGGACAATTTTTCAAAGACGACAGTTTCCGTGGCACGAACTGAACGCGGATTCTGGACGGGATTCCTTTCGTCACGGGGAATTTTTGGCGTCCGGCCGAGGGCGGGCGCGCCATTCTCCCGCTGGACGGATTGGAAGCTTCAAACCTTTATATCCTCGGCGGGTTAAATTCGGTGGACGTGAGCCAGCCGGGCTGGGGCGGAGGCAATGGCTTTGAGAATTTCTTTTTCGGCAGCCGGACCGGGGAGATTCGGATTCACTATGCGTCCGGACAAGTGGATACGGTCCCAATGATTGTGGGATATACCACCTGGTTCTGCCGCAACTACCACATCTGTCCGGCCCCTTTCAACAGCGACACGAATCTGGCCGCGCTGTTGGGCCGTGCTTTGTGCATCGGAAATGGATTGGACGCGTGGCGGGAGGATCCGGGCAATTATTTCTTAGTCATTGCGTTGCGCCCGGAAAAGGTGGCGGCGATTGAATTATGCGATAGCGCGGCAAAAACCGGTTATTTCGAGGTGAAGGGAATCAGTTTTGCGGGCGCGCATAACGGTTCGCTGCCGACCGCAACATTTTCGATCATTCACGGACCGACGATTGATCCGGCGATGGATGGCTGGATCGCCGGGCATACGATTGATTCCGCGGACGGCTATCCGCAATCCCGCCAGACGGCGATTGACGAACTGCGGTGCACATTTGACACGCAGCTTGACGATATCAATGACCAAACCATTTCGGACGCAAAGCCGGAGGTAACGGCGGCAAATTTCGACGGACCGAAGGTTGAGTTTGACGGTTCGCCCACGGCGGAATTGATGACCCGGATTTATTTTGAGAACGCGGCGCAGATGGCGGGGCGGGTGGACCGCGACGGCCGGGTGCACGAGTCGGCCCGGGGCGCCGATCATTTTAATGGGATCGGGACCTGGAACGCGGGGCTGGGGGCATTTTACAACGATTCGTACACGCGCATTCGGGCCCTGACGCTGTTGAGCAACCTGGGTTATTCCGAAAAGGTGAATGCCGCGATTGATTATTACGACAAATGGATGATGTATTTTCCCGAACATTATCCGGAACTGCAACTGGGGGGCAAACCGGTGCCGGCGCATACCACGGTGATCGCCAATGAACCGCTGGTCTATTTTGAAAAGTTGCATCCGGTTGGCTGGCCGACGCGATATAAGACCCACGATTTCGGCAATGGCGAGAATGACGGCCACGGCATGTTGATGTTGAGCCGCTGGCGCGCCTGGCTGAAGCAGGGAAGGTCCCATGATTGGGTGGACGCGCGATGGGACTGCATCCGGGCGGCCGCGGAATACATTCCGTGGTGCCTGGCAAATCCGGCGCTTTCATTTTCCGAGCACGGGCTGTTATACAGCGAATCCGAAGGCGGCATGCAAAAGGAAAGCATGTTTTGCGACCTGAACTGTTATCTCGGCCTGCTGGGTTCGGTCCAGATGGCGAAGGCCACCGGGCGAACCGAATGGGCGAGGCGATGGCACACCATCGCCGATGCATACTTAAAATCAATGAATGCCTATTACCCGACCAATATGCCGGCGTGGGGAGACGTGTGGGATCCGGACAAGACGGCCACGTGGACTTATGGTCATGCGGCCCTCGCCCCGGTAGTCATCGGCATGGATTACTGGGGATACAATGTGGCGGACCAATTGCCGCCCGGATGGAAGGAGCGGACGATGCGAACGTACAGGATGCAAATGACGAAGAACGCGCCTCCCGATGCGGCGCCGGCGGGGATGGGTTACGGGCAGGGTTACATTACCGAGGCAGCGTTGCTTTTGGACCAAATGCAGGACGCTTCGAGGCTGGCGGATTGGATGGCGAAGCTATGTTTTGCGCCGCGCCTGCAACATCCGTATCGAGTGCCGGAAGGAGCGGTGGTCGAGAGCGACGGGTCCATCTGGCGGCGATGGGGAGATTTGGGCAACCTCTATCAATTGGGCGAGGTTGAATATACGATCCAGGTGATTCTCGGTATTGACGATCTCAATCCCAGGGAATTGGTCCTGATGCCCCGCCTTCCGCTGGACTGGGACGGGCTTAAAGCAGCCGATTGGCCGGTCCGGACGTTCAGCCGGGGAAAATCACGCCTGGCGCCAATTTCCCTGACGGTGCGCAAAGATGGCGGTGAATTCATCGTGGCGATTGAAAGCGCCGAACCGATTGATAGTGGAAAAATACGGATTGGACCGTTTAGCGATTCGGTTAAGTCGGTGCGCATCACGCGCAATGGCCGGTCTGTTCGCGGCAAGTTATTCCAAAGCGGCGACAGCAAATGGGTTTGGGTTGCTTTTGGCAACGGGCGCGATACGAAGTTTGAAATCAGTGCCACGGTGTTTTAATCCTACAGAGCCTCGATCGAACCGCCGCCGAAGGTCAGTCGCAGCTTGGTCATGTCAGAGGGTTGCCACGATTGTGGTTATTGTTGTTCTCTGAGTGCTGCGGCTGGTGCTTTGCACACAGCCGCGCTCCGCCGGAGCGCGACTGTGTCTCCCGGTCTATCGGGAGGTCAGTCGCAGCTTGGCCATGTCAGAGGGTTGCCCGGATTGCGGTTATTGTTGTTCTCTGAGTGCTGCGGCTGGTGCTTTGCACACAGCCGCGCTCCGCCAGAGCGCGACTGTGTCTCCCGGTCTATCGGGAGGTCAGTCGCAGCTTGGCCATGTCAGAGGGCTGCCAGGATTGCGGTTATTGTTGTTCTCTGAGTGCTGCGGCTGGTGCTGCGCACACAGCCGCGCTCCGCCGGAGCGCGACTGTGTCTCCCGATCTATCGGGAGATCAGTCGCAGCTTGGCCATGTCAGAGGGTTGCCAGGATTGCGGTTATTGTTGTTCTCTGAGTGCTGCGGCTGGTGCTTTGCACACAGCCGCGCTCCGCCGGAGCGCGACTGTGTCTCCCGATCTATCGGGAGGTCAGTCGCAGCGTGGAGAACTCAGATCGTTGCCGGTTTTCGGTTGTCCAACGTTTGTTTCGCTGCTGCGGCTGGTGCTTTGCACACAGCCGCGCTCCGCAGGGGCGGATAACCATCTATACCGTTCTTCCGTTCTTGACGGGAAATGCAAAAGCGGGAAATTGAGAATGGAGATGTGTGACTATGGCTATTGAAACAATTGACCCGGCAACCGGCGAACGAATTAAAACGTATCCAGAGATGCAGGACGTGCGGGAAACGCTCCGCCTGGCCGAGGCGGCTTTTCTGACCTGGCGAAGAATGGATTTCAGCCAGCGTGCCGCGCGGCTGAAGGCCGCCGCCGGAATCCTCCGCAAGAACAAAGACGATTACGCGCGGCTCATGGCGCTCGAAATGGGCAAGCCGCTGGCCCAGGGCCGGGCCGAGGCCGAAAAATGCGCTTTGGGCTGCGATTATTTCGCGGAAAATGGCGCCCGATTCCTGGAACGCCAATCCATTCCTACCGAAGCGGCAAGGAGTTTCGTCGTCTTTCAGCCGTTGGGCGTGATCCTCGCCATCATGCCGTGGAATTTTCCTTTTTGGCAGGTGTTTCGTTGCGCGGCTCCCGCGCTGATGGCGGGCAATGGGGTGGCGTTGAAACACGCGCCCAACGTTCCGGGTTGCGCGCTGGCCATTGAAAATATTTTCCGCGACGCCGGATTCCCGGAACATTTGTTCCGCGCGTTTCTCGTGGAAACGTCTCAAGCCGAGACGCTGATTGGCCATCCCGCGGTCAAGGCTGTGGCGCTGACGGGCAGCGTGGCCGCAGGCCGGGCCGTGGCGGCCGGCGCGGGAGCGCACCTGAAAAAATGCGTGCTCGAATTGGGCGGCAGCGATCCTTATCTCGTGCTCGAAGATTGCGATTTGGAAGCCGCCATGGAGAACTGCGCCATGGGGCGTTTTCTCAACAGCGGCCAGAGTTGCATCGCGGCCAAACGTTTGATGGTTGTGAACCCGTTGCTCAAAAAGTTCGAAGAATTGTTTCTCGCCCGGGCGCGCCGGGAAAAGATGGGCCACCCGCTGGCCGCGGACACCACCATCGGCCCGCTGGCGCGCCTTGATCTGCGCGACCGGTTGCATGACCAGGTGCAGCGTTCCGTGAAGCAGGGGGCGAAGCTGTTGTTGGGCGGTTCGATACCTGACCAACCGGGCTGGTTTTATCCGCCCACCATCCTGACCGGCGTGCGGCCCGGCATGGCCGCGTGGGACGAGGAATTATTCGGTCCTGTCGCGGTCATCATCGCGGTGGAAGACGAGAGGGCGGCGATCCAGGCGGCCAACGATTCGCGATTTGGCCTCGGCGCGGCGGTGTTCACGCGGGACCTGGACCGGGGCGAACACATTGCCGCCGAACAATTGGAGGCGGGCAACTGTTTCGTGAACGAGTTTGTGAAATCCGATCCACGCCTGCCCTTCGGAGGCATCAAGGAATCCGGTTATGGCCGGGAACTGTCTCCGTTCGGCATCCGCGAATTTGTGAACGTCAAGACGGTTTGGGTGAAGTGAAGAATGTTTATCCGCAAATTGCGCAGATTCTTTAACCGCAGAATGAACAAAACACGCAAAATTTCCTTGAGAACGGTTTCGCAAACACTGATATTTGTTCTTATGATAACCATTCTAAAAGCAAATACAGCGTTCGATGGGCGCGCAAGATTGCCGCTTCTTCGCCGTTGCACGAGTTGTACCTGGGCGCACTCCCTGGCCGGTTTCCTGATCCTCTGCTTCACGATTTTTGGCGCGCCGGTTTATGGCTACGACGCCGTGGCCGATTTTAGCACCAACTCCAACCCCAATGGGGCATGGAGTTATGGCAACTTGAGCGCTTTCACGGGCGGCACTCTTGAGCTGTTCAGCACGCCGGCGGCGCTGACCGGTTTTACCGGAAATGGCGTCGGGTGGTATAATGGCGGAGGAACTCCCCTGGGAGTGGTTATTAAAAACACGTCGAGCTTCACGATCAATGGCCCATCCTCTTCCCCTTCGGTTTTCATTCCCACCAATCTTGTGGACGTGGACGGACAAGGCAACATTGCCTCGGTGCGCTGGACGGCTCCCGGCGGCGGTTATTACAACATTCAGGGACTTTTTCAGCGCACGGATAATAATCCGGCGGCGGTTAATATCGAGATTCTCGAAAACGCAACCGCCCAGCTCTTTTTGTCCAACAACTTTACGGGGTACAGCAATACCGCCGCGTTCAGCTTCTCCAACGTTTTTCTCGCCGCCGGGGCGGTGCTGGATTTCGCGCAATCCTGCCCCGTCAGCGGAAACCATGACGGAACCGGTCTGGCCGCCACGATTGTGAATGTGCAGCCGTGGATCACCAGTGTGGCCACGTCTGGAGGCAATCTTTTAATTGCCGGGACCGACGGTGTCCCTGACGTGACCTATGAGGAACTGACCACCACCAATCTTACTCTGCCGTTTACCGCCTGGCTGCCGGTGGCCACCAATGTCTTTCAGGCCAACGGCAGTTTCAGCCTGACGAATGTCATCAATCCAAGTATTCCACAACAATACTTCATCTTGAAGTTTTGATATTCAAGCGCGAAAGAGGAATCACAGCGTCCGCCGGAAGAGCAGGGTGGCGATGCCCATGGCCAGGGCGGTGAAGCAGAAGAGAAACAGGAGATCGCCGGAAATCGCCACGAGGCCGGTGTTCTTCAAAACGAGTTGCTTGAATCCGTGGACGGCGTAGGTGAATGGGTCAACGACCGTGATGGCCTTCATCCATTGCGGGAACGATTGGGTGGGATAGACGGCGCCGCTGGGAAAATAGAGGACGGTATTGAGCATTCCGAAAATGGCGCGCGGCACCAGGGGATCGTTCACGCGCACCATGATTAAAAACATCATGCTGATCAGCGCCAAAGCGGTGGCGATGACGAGAATGAACATCCTGGCCAGACGCAACGGATTGAGCGGGTCGGGAATCCCCGCGATGATCGAACCAACGGTAATGAGCACGGTCCCGGCGATAATCGCTTTGACCGCGCCGGAGAGGGTAAAGCCGAGGATCAGCTCGAACTTGCTGATGGGCGTCACCAGATAACCTTCGTGCAGGCCGCGGGCTTTGTCGTCAATGAAAATGATGCCGCCGCCAATCATTGCGGAAATGAAAACCGCCAAAACAATGACACCCGGCAGCAGGAATTGAATGTAGGGGACATAAGGATAGACCTCGACCACTTTCAGGGTGACGGTTGCGCTCAGGCGCGGCGAAACCGGCGCGGCGTTGTAGGCGGGCAGCAACGCGTCAAGGCTGCCTTCGAGGGCTGCAACGGAGAATTGGTCGGTGTTATCTTCCACCAGGGCGATGCGCGGATTGGCGCCGGCGAGGAGTCTGCGGGAAAAGTCCGGAGGGATTTCAAGAATGCCGCTGATTCGGCCATTCTTTAAATCGCGCAACGCCGTCGTCTCGTCGTAGTAATAGATGGGCGTGAAGGTATCCGCGTTGGCGGCTATGGCCTGGAACATTTCTTGCAATTTGACCGCCGGCACGGCGTGGTCCATGTCCACGACGCCGACGACGAGGTGCTTGATCTTGCCGCCAAACGCATAGCCTAAAACAACGAGTTGGACGAGAGGCATGACGATGGAAATGAACACGAGGGTTGGGCTGCGCCGGAAGCGGCGCAAATCGCGTTCGATGATGGCCCAGACTCGATGCATAATTCATTGCGGGGCAGGCCGGACGCCTGCCCCAGGTTGCTTCAGTCCAATGTCTGACGGTAACGTTTAATGCCGATGGCCAGCATGATGATCAAAAATAAGGCGATCGGCCAGAGATCAGGCGCGATTTGGGCGGCGCCATTGCCTTTGAGCAAAATGCCGCGCACGACCCGCAAATAATGAGTCAGGGGCAGGCATTCACCGATGTCCTGCGCCCACACGGGCATTCCGCGAAACGGAAACATGTAACCGGAAAGGAGCAGCGATGGCAAAAAGAAGAAAAAGGCCATTTGCACCGCCTGCAATTGGTTGCGGGCAATCGTGGAAAAAGTGATGCCGACGGCAAGGTTCGCTACGATGAACAAAAACGTCATGATCAGCAGCAGCGTGAGGCTGCCAATCATGGGAACGTCGAACAGGAATTTGGCCGCCAACAGGATGAGAAAGACCTGAATGTACCCAACGGCGATATAAGGGACAATTTTTCCAATAATGACTTCACCGGGATGCACGGGAGTGGAAAGGAGGTTTTCCATGGTGCCGCGCTCGCGTTCGCGGGTGATCGCCAGGCCAGTGATGATGATCATGGTCATGGTGAGCATGACGCCCATGAGGCCGGGGACGATGTTGTATTGGGTGATATTTTCCGGATTGTAGTGCTGGTGGATGACGAGATTGAACGGGGCAGGGGAGGCGCGCAGTTTCATCAGCGGGCCGGTGAGGTCGCGGTTCAGCGCGGTGGCGGCCAATGAATTGACCGCGGAAATGGCAAAGCCGACGGCGGTGGGATCGGTCGCGTCCGCTTCCAGCAATAAATCGGGTTTGTCGCCGCGCAGCAGGTTGCGCGAAAAATCCACGGGAATTTCGACGAGAAATTGGACCTGGCCCCGGGCGAGGAGTTGTTGCCCTTCCGCTTCGGTTTGCACCTCGCGCGTGATGTCGAAATAACTGCTGTTGCGCAAAGCCCAGACGAGGGTGCGCGAGAAGATGCTGTTGTCGGCGGAATGGACGGCGGTGGGCAGATGTTTCGGGTCGGAATTGATGGCGTAGCCGAACAAAATGAGTTGCAACATGGGAATGCCCACCATCATTCCGAACGTGAGCCGATCGCGCCGCATCTGAATAAATTCCTTGGCGACAATGGCCCAAAATCGTTGCCAGTTGAATCTCACGAGAAATTGTCCTTCGCAGTTTCCATCAGGCTGATAAAGACGTCTTCGAGGCCGGAGGGGATGGGTTGCCAGCGCCAGGCGCCGGTCATAAACGGCGTGGCGCTCTCGCGCAACGCTGTTTCGTCGCGGCCGCTGACGTGGAGGGTGGAGCCGAAGGCGACGATTTGTTCGATGCCCGGTTTGCCGCGAAGTTTTTCGGCGAGCGCGGGAAGATCGTTGCCGGTGACTTCCCAGGTGGTCAATTTTGCGTTTTTCAGAACATCGGGAACCGTACCGCCGGCCAGCAGGTTTCCGTAGGCAATATAAGCAAGCCGGTGGCAGCGCTCCGCCTCGTCCATGTAATGAGTGGTGATGAGCACGGTCAGGCCGGCGGCGGCGAGCCGATGAATTTCATCCCAAAAATCGCGGCGCGCTTTGGGGTCCACGCCGGCGGTCGGTTCGTCCAGCAGGAGCAACTGGGGCTCGTGAATCAGGCAGGCGGACAGGGCCAGGCGCTGTTTCCAGCCGCCGGACAATTGCCCGGCGAGCTGTTTGCGGCGCTCGGTCATGCCGAGCCGTTCCAAGCTTTTGTCCACGGCCGATTTGCGGTCGGGGACGCTGTAAATGCGCGCGATGAAATCGAGATTTTCCTCGAGGCTCAGGTCTTCGTAGAAGCTGAAACGTTGGGTCATGTAACCTACGCGTTTCTTAATTTCCCCGCTTTGGGTCCGGAAATCCAGGCCGAGGCATTGGCCGCTGCCGGCGTCGGGCCGGAGCAAGCCGCAGAGCATCCGGAGAAAGGTGGTTTTGCCGCTGCCGTTGGGGCCGAGGAACCCGTAAATCTCGCCGTGCCGCACCTGCATGGCGATGTGGTTGACGACCGTGCGGCTGCCAAATTTCTTAGTGACGTCCCGGACGTCAATGGCAAAACCGTTCGAGTTCATGTCAGTGGATTGTGACTTCGACCGGCTGGCCCGGGCGCAATTCCGCCGCATCGGCGGGAGAGAAAGTCGCCTCAATCATATAGACCAGCTTGGAGCGATTTTCGCGGCTGTAAATCACGGGCGGGGTGAATTCGTTTTGCGTGGAGATATAATTGATGGTCGCGGAATAGGGATGCGGCGCGCCGTCAATGGTGACTGTGACTGTGTCACCGGTCTTGATTTGCGGCAGGATGGTCTCCGGGACAAAGAACCGCGTTTTGATGTTGGCGGGTGGAAGCAAAACCACTACGGGATTTTGGGCGGCGACATATTCACCCTGACGATACAAGGTATCCTGAACAAACGCATTGGCGGGCGCGAATTGTTCCTTTTGGTCAAAGGACCATTGCGCTTTGTTGAGGGCGGCGTGCAGGGAAGCGACCTGGGCGGCGTCGGCATCGCGCTGGGCGCGGGCCTGGTCGAGTTCTTCGGCGGATATGACGCCATGGTTTTCCCGCAATTCCTGGCGGCGTTTCAACGTCGTTTCGGAAAGAAGCAGGGAGGCCTTGGCCTGGGCGAGGTTTTTTTGCGCTGCATTTAACGCATCCGCTTCCGAGCCGCGTTCGAGTCCAAAGAGGAGTTGGCCATTGGTTACGGAATCGCCGCGCGCCACGGCCAGATTGGTGAGTGCGCCGCCGAGCGGGGAGGAGATATAGACGTATTCGCCCTCGAGGTAGCCCTGAAAAACGTTGGATGGGTTTGGGGAACAGCCGGCGAGGAGGTTGAGGAGAAAACAAAAAGAAAGTAAGAGAAATTCAATTCGCGTGATCCCGTGTCCATGGACCGGGCGACGATTTGGGATGAACGAGTCTCCCTCAACCTCCCGACACGCCGGGACTGGGAGCGGGGGAATTATCGTCCGACGGTCTGGAAAGGCGGACGATCGTATGGGGTCGTGAACGGGTTTAGTCAGTGCCGTATGTGGATTTTTCGCCAATACGCTACGACCTGGCGGGCGGCTCCTACGCAATGAGAATTTCATGCGGAACCTCGTTTCATTAAATAGGGGCTGTCGGCGGCGGAGGGCGCCTGCAGGGTGTCACGAAGCTGGTGGCCCGTGTAATGAACAAAAACGTCGTCAAGCGTCGTACTTTGGACGGAAAGCGACGCGACTGACACGTTCGATTGGCGGGCCGCTTCAAAGAGGGCGACGGTCGTGCGCGGCCCGTTATTGGTGGAAATGCGGAAGATATTCTCATGGTCTTTGACGTCCGCGACTTCCGGGAGGGCGCGCAGCGTGCCGGCCCAATTGCCGGGCGCGCCGGTAAAACTGGCTTCGAGGATATTTTTGCCGGGAATGGACGCTTTCAACTTCAAAGGCGAATCCAGGGCGGCGAGTTTTCCGTGGTCAATGATGGCGATGCGGTCGCACAATTTGTCGGCCTCATCCATATAATGGGTGGTGACAATGATGGTCAAATCGCGTTCCCGTTTGAGGTGCGCGAGCATCTCCCAAACGGACACCCGGGAAACCGGATCCAGGCCGGTCGTCGGTTCGTCGAGAAAGAAGATTTTAGGTTCGTGGACAAGGCCCCGCGCGATTTCCAGCCGGCGGCGCATGCCGCCGGAAAACATCTTGATGGGCTTGTCGGCCCACTGGGTCAAATCCACTTCTTTGAGCAGTTGCGGAATGACTTTTTTTCGCTGGTCGGCGGCAATGCCATAAAGCTTGGCGAAAATGGTGAGGTTTTCCACCGCGCTCAGTTCCAGATCGCTCGTCATGGCCTGGGGAATGACGCCGATAGAATGGCGCACATCGTTGGGCTTACGGACGATGTCGAATTGATTCACGCGGGCGGCGCCGGACGTCGGCGGTACGAGCGTGGTCAACATCCGAATGAGCGTGGATTTACCGGCGCCGTTTGGACCCAACAATCCAAAAATTTCGCCGTGTTCCACGGAAAAATTCAAACCATCCACCGCGACAAAATCGCCGAAGCGCTTCGTCAGATTTTCGACTTCGACGTCAAACATGTTATTTTAGGGGAACAATGACGTAGGCGGTCATGCCCACGGCAAGGGCGCGATCGGAATTATCGCAGCGGAGACGGATTTCAAAGGTCTTGAGGTCGCGCTTGGTGCGGCTGACGTCGCGCTGGGTGGCGTAGTCGGCGTCCACGCTACGGTAGTAAATGGTTCCTTCGCGCGTGGCGCCGGAAGGGAGGCGCACCTGGAATTGATCGCCGAGCCGGATTTGGTCAATGTAAGTTTCCGGAACGTCGGCGCGCACCCAAAGGTCGTTTTCGTTGATGAGCGTGACAATGGCCTGGCCGGCGTTGACCACTTCGCCCTGTAAAGCGGCGCGCGTGTCCACGATGCCATTCGTGGGAGCGAAGATTTTTGTATAATCCAAATAGACGTTCGCCTTTTGGCTTTGGGCAGCGGCGGCCTGGATTTGTCGTTTGGCGGCCTCCACGCGGGCGCGCGCCGATTCATAGGCGGCCTGGGCGGCATCGTAATCCTGGACCGATTCGACGCCGTTGGAATAGAGACCCTGGATGCGCAGGAAATTTTGGCGATCGTTTTGGAAATCGGCCTGGGCCTGGGCGAGGTCGGCGGAGGAGGCCTGTTCGCTGCTGGCGTAGAACTCGGCGTCGGCGCGCCACAATTCGGGCTGAATGCGGGCGAGCAATTGGCCGTTGGTTACAGCGTCGCCGTCGTCCACAAAAAGCCGTTCGATGCGCCCGGAGATTTCCGGGCTCACGATGACGTCGTCCGTGGTGACCTCGCCGGTCAAAACGATCCGATTCGGCGGCCGGGTGAGGACGGCATACAGGACCGCGGCAACGGCCAGAACGACAATCAGGATGGCAATTCTTCGGCCTTTCATTTGTGGGAATTTGAATTGTCGGCAAAACAAGTCAAGCTGCGGTTTTTTGGGGCGGACCTCATTTTGGTCAGTGGGTGGGCAATTCCGGGCAAAGGGACGGAAGGGACGTGAAGGGACGCCAGGAATTTCAATTTTGCGATTTAAATAATTGTCTGATGTTGACACAGACGGTGCGATTTTACTAAATGTTCATACAAACGAAGTCCATATAACTATATGAAAAAACTAATTTGCCGGCTTGCGGTGGTGTGCGCCTCGGTGGTTGCGGCGAACGCCGCCACCAATACGGTCTTTCAAATCGGCACACCTGACGGCGATTACCATGAGTTCGCCATTGCCGGGAATTGGGAACAATATTCTGCGAAATTTCCTAACGATGTTAATTTTATCGTCGGACAGAGCGATGCCGCGCAAGACTGGCCGTACATTTTGCCCGGGCCGGACGATGGATGGGCCGGAT
>JASHPN010000017.1 GCA_030038175.1 Verrucomicrobiia bacterium | reverse complement strand
ATTATCAGTGGACCGGAGATTGATTGTTTATAACAGCGCCTCCTGGGATTCTGGAGTCAACCGGCCACCGCCCATTGGAATTTTGGTTGACGCCGGCAAACTTAATGAATCTAAAATGATACCGGAAGAATTGAGTTATGACACGCAAACAAATCAAAGAACAGGCCGCGCATTACGCGAAAGTCGTGGAATGGAGTGACGAGCATCAATGCTTCATTGGCCGCTGTCCGGAAATCATGCTCGGCGGTGTTCACGGCAACGACGAGGCAAAGGTCTATGCCGAATTGAGCCAGGCTGTCGAGGAAATGATTGAACTCATTCACACCGACGGCGGGCAACCTCCCGAACCGCTCGCGGGGAAAAAATTCAGCGGCAAATTCATTGTGCGTGTTGAACCGGCGCTGCATCGTCGTTTGGTTGCCAAAGCCCTTGCCGCCGGCGAAAGCCTTAACAATTTCTGCGCGAAAAAGCTGGCCCAGGCCTAAAACGCCAGGGGCCGAAGATTCGATAAGTCGAAGCCCCATTCTTTGTTCACGGCCGCGGATCAATAGCTTCACTTTCCAACGCGAGCACGCCAAAGACGCTTCATGCGGGAGGTCGGCTAATGGGCTTTCGCCAGAAGGAGCGTCCGCAGCCGATCTCATGAAATCAAAGCAGGCCGGTAGTCACTCTGTCCATAAAGGCCGCCGCCTGACAACTTCGGGAGTGGTGATTCGTTTACCGGGACGCCTTGTTCGGGGCGCATCGGAATCGGACTATGCCGCGCCTAACGGGGCTTTTTCTTCGATTTCTTTGGTTTTCAAATGCGCCATGCCTGACGGCACTCGATCATTCCCGGCTGCAAAGCCCGTAGGGCTGGCATCTTTGTAGCAAGAAATCGAGTCAAATCCCAAGCCCCGTCGGGGCGACATCTTCTGCCTCTTTACAAACCAAAAACTGAGATGCGCCCGCTGCTCGTCTGCCGGACAATTCGGTCCGCTTCGCCTGCCAAATGCTGGCTGCATTTGCCGGTGGTCACATAATATAGCTGGATTCGATAGCCGCGTGAACAAATGCGCTTCCGGGCTTCGGATATGGGAGGCACAGGGCGGGGACGGTCCGCCCGGCACAAAGGATTGTCTGTCCGCCCGTAAAAATTCATCCATTGCCCGGCTCGCGGAACGGCGCGACGGCGGGCAGTCAAATTATGGATCAGCCGACAACAAATATACGTTTGCCCCAAGTTCAATACCGGGCGCGGAAAAGTTACTGGGCACTACAACAGCCATGTAAAAACCGGGACCGACCCGCAGCTTCAAATTCATAATCATGGATTCATTGAAAGTGAACAGTTGGGTTCCTTGCACCGTCGTTTGTAGCAGCGTGCCGTCTGCCAGTTCTACTTTGATTATGTCCCCAGGTTTCAGCCGACTCATGTCAGGGTGCGCGGGATAGCCCGGCAGCAAGAGTTTGTTGCCGTCAATGTCTTCACAGGCGAACGCTCTGTATAGCAGTTGCATAGCAATTTGATTGTCCAAATGCCTAATACGGGCAACGCAATGGAATCTTGCAAAGGATCTACGCTAAGGCCGATGCCCCATTGTCTCCCTTCTTCGGCGCAAAATCGCAACCCTAAACGCAACCCGCAGATCACTTAACAAGTTTAGATTATTTGGATGTGTAGCACATCGTATTTGCATCGTATTTTGGGCGTTTCTACGCATTTTTGCGCTCTTTCCACCAGGGCTCCGGCCCAAAAAAACTTAACGAACGCTAAAAAAGCCACTTTTTCCACACAAAAACGCCCTGCTCGCGTAGCAGGTCCGGCATTCAAATTCCCCAATGAAATTGGCCTCTTTTGAGCACTCAATTAAATCGTCGAGGCCTTTTTTGCTCGTTTAGTTTTGTAAAACCCGCACAACGTTTTTTACTAAACGAAGGGGAGCATACGCGCGTGGCGGCAGGCATCCTGCCTGCCGTAGAGCCGTTGCTTCCAGCACGGCGGAACGCTCATTCGACCGCGTCACATCAAGCTATGGGAATCCGCATACTTTGACGCAACACGAAAGACGCATCATTTCCACCCCCCTCCGCAAGCTTCCACCTCTCTGTTCACTCAGTTCTCCCATGTAAATTGACCTGTCCCTCGCCCTCCGGCCCAACTTTCGTTCACGCCCTTTTTCTACCAAAAAACTTCAACTTTCCCAATAAAAACGCGCCTTTTCGCCTTTGCCCAAGCTTCGTTTACTCCGTTTACACCCTATACACAAATGAAATGTGTGCAACCCTCAGCCGACGCCAGATACCTCAACTTTTGACCCGCCACTTTTCACTCATCACTGCTCCGTGCTACCTTCGCGCAGCGGTGTCTCCGTAGAGCGTCGCAATTTCCCTCCAATACTCGGGACAGCAGCGCCGCGACCGCTTGGCGCGCCAATGCCAAGAGGCGGCGGATGAGGAAGGGATCCCATTTCTTGCCCACGTATATCGCCTTCGGATTTCGCCATCTTATTGCAACGCCTGGCGATCCCGCTTGCTCACGCGCGCAGCTCCTTTGGCTGTCTTTTCCGTCCATCTCATCCTGTCGATCCCGTTCATCCTGTCAATATTTCCGTCCCGGCCCTTGTTCCCTAAACTCTTTCTGCCATCCAACCGTTGGCCCGTCCAAGTTTCCATCCTGCCGACCAAAAATCATTCAAAAGCCCAATAAAACTTCGCGTTTTGCTATTTAAACCCGCTTCGTTTCCAGTTTCCACGCCTATAGACAAAAAAAGTGTGTCATTTCAGGCGATAGTTGAGATTTGATGGTTGATGGTGGCGTTCGATGTTCTGTGTGCCCGCGTCCCCGATATAACCCTTTTAACCCTTCAATGATTTAACCCATTAAGGTTTCGTTTCCTCGTTGCCGGGACTATACACAAAAAATGTGTGTGCAGCGGAGAGGTGCGCAGAAAAAGCATTTACCGGGTCTGCCGAGCCGTAGTCCAATGGTTGACAGTTGGACCGCCCCGCCTGCGCGCCGTGCGCTTCGGCGCGGCATCGCCTGCGGCGAAGGATGGTGGAGCCGAGGGGATTCGAACCCCTGACCCCCACAATGCCATTGTGGTGCTCTACCAACTGAGCTACGACCCCATCCAGTTTGCAAATTGTAAAGTTCAGGGCACAAAAGTCAAAACTTTTTGCCTGAATTGAATTGAGTGCCCGCCGCAAAAGCGAATATTTTGGCCTGTGCCGCGGCCCAATTTGCGAATCGCCTTTTTGACGCATGAACCGTTTTTTCCGCCTTCCGGCGGCGGATCGGCTGAGGCGGTTTATCTGGTCGAAGAGTTGGTCCGGCGCGGGCATGAGGTTCATGTTTTTTGCCCGGAAATCGCCGATGCCCAAAATGTGGAATCCCGGTTTCGCATTCGCCTGCACGAGTTCAACCAATGGAAAATGGGGCGGTATGCCAAGCTTCGGAATATCAAATATCTCCTGTATCCCTGGTTCCTGGAGCGAATGGTGGCGGCGGCGTCCATCAAATTCGATCTGCTGGTGTCGCAGCACGCCATTTCCGCCGTTGCTGCGGGAAGGCTCAAGCGGCAATTGAATATACCAGTCGTGATGAATTTTCCGGATTTACTCACGGGATTTATGGAGACCTGGCCGGCATGGATGGCGCCGCGTCCGTTCATTCAGGCGCTTGAACGATACGAAATCTCGATGCCGGCCCGCTATGGCGTGGACGGGGCGCTGACGATTTCCGATACGCTGGCCGATTATTTTGTCGAGCGCGGGTTCCCGCGCGAAAAAATCCAACCCATTTATTACGGCTACGATGCCGCCAAATTCCCATTTCAGGCCCGGAGCATTGACACGAACCGGCCCGTAATCGTCATGCATGGTTCCTTCGACGCGCACCATTTGGGCGGCATCGCGCGAGGGGCGATTCGATTCGTCACGCAACGCCGGCCTGAGGCCATTTTTCGTTTCGTTGGCCGGGAGACCGATTCGCTCACGAAATTCCTGAGCCGCGTCCGGAGCGAAATTGCGGGGTTCAAATTCCAGACGACCGGATTTGTCCCTTACGACCAGGTGTCCAGGCATCTCGCGGACGCGAGTGTTGGCATGGTGCCCTACGAGGAATCGGCCGGAACGCACTGCGCCTTTGTGGCCAAGGTGGTGGAATACGTCGCCAGCGGCCTGCCCGCCGTTTGCACGCCGCTCGCCAGCATCCGGCGTTATTTTCAAAATGAAACGATGATTCGTTTTTCCGAATTTGACGGCGAAGATTTTGGGCGGAAAATTATGAGCTGGCTGGAGGAACCGCCGCCGGATTGGCAGGCGATTGCGGCCCGGTCATCTGCGCGCGCACAGGCGGAATTGGACTGGCAACCGCTGTGCCGCAAGGCGGTCGATTTTATCGAAAAAATTGTTGACCACGAAATACGGTAAACGCACAAAAGGAGATCATGGGAAAAGCGGCGTGGCGGAAAATTGTTAAGTCATCGGCCGACCCGGTCCGGGTGGCGAATTTTTTGGATTCGCTCCGGGAGGCGGGAGGCGACACGGCTGGTTTTTCGAATGAATCGGCGCGGGTCCTGGCGGCGCTGGTGAGCGGCTCGCAATTTCTTGGCGAACTTCTGCTGGCCGACCCCGATTTGCTTTCCATTTTGGATTTTGAGCGCCTTCGCCACGCCCGCCGCCTGGCAGGGGTTCGCCGTGAAGTTGATCCCATTTTAGCGGCGAAATCAACGGCGGCGGACGCGGCCGGCACATTGGCTCAATTGCGTCGTTTTAAAAAACGCGAGACCTTTCGGATCGCCGCGCGGGACCTGGGCGGGCTGAGTGACGTTGTGGAAATTACCCGGGAACTTTCGGACGTCGCGGATGTTTGCCTGGGCGCCGTTTTGCAAATCGCAACCCGACAGCTCGTCGAAAAATATGGACAACCATTTCATGAGGACGCTGACGGCCGGCGCCATCCGACGCCATTTTGCGTTCTGGGCCTGGGCAAACTGGGCGGCCAGGAACTCAATTACAGCTCGGACGTGGACCTGTTGTTTCTCTATGCTGAAGAAGGCGAGGTTTTAAAGGAAGCCCCGGGAACCACATTGCGTCCGGCCATGTCCAACCACCAGTTTTTTTGCAGGCTTGCCGAAACCTTTTCCACGGAAGTTGCGCGCGCCACCGCTGACGGTTTTTTTTATCGCGTGGATTCGCGTCTTCGTCCCGAGGGCGGGGCGGGGCCGCTCGCGCGTTCAATCGAAAGTTGTGAAAACTATTACGCGCAATGGGGACAGACCTGGGAGCGCATGATGTTGATCAAGGCGCGCCATGTTGCCGGCGACGGAGGGCTCGCGTCCGAATTTTTGGAAATGATTCAGCCGTTTCGGTTTCCGCGCTCGGTCAGCCCCGAAATATTGGCGGAGATCGCAGCCACCAAGGAGCGGATCGAAAAGGAAGTGGTCCGCGCCGGAGAACTCGAGCGCAACGTCAAGTTGGGACGCGGTGGCATTCGGGACATCGAATTTATCGTTCAATCGTTGCAGGTATTACACGCCGGACGCTCCCCGTTTCTGCAAATCCCACAAACGCTGCCGTGCCTTGAGAAACTGGCGCAATACGACCTATTGGAATACGACGATGCGCGGCAATTGGATTCCGCGTATCGCTTTCTGCGCGACGTCGAACATCGTTTGCAAATGGAGAACAACCGGCAAACACATACGATTCCGGATGACAAGCCTTCACAATTACGACTCGCGCGATTGATGGGTTTTACGACGCTCGCCGGGTTTCAAACGGCGTTGTCCGCGCACACGACCCATGTCCGAAGAATTTATGATTCACTCTTAAAAAGCGACTCACCGGAGGAATCAGCGGGATTGCCTCCGGCCTTTGGCGGAGATGCCGCAGAATGGACCCCTCTGCTGGCCGAACACTCATTTGGTGATCCGGAACGGGCTTTCCAATTATTCAAAGAATTTGCCGAAGGTCCCGGTTATTTGCACGTATCTCCGCGAACCACCGAACTGGCGCGGCAATTGATCCCGCAGTTCCTGGCGCTTTGCCCCGGCGTTGCCAAACCTGGAATAAAAACAGTTCGAGCACTTCTCCCTCGGCACGAATGGGCGCACGTTTTAGATTCGGGCGACTCTCCCTCATCCTCCCGACAAGTCGGGACCGGGAGAGGGAGTATTTCTCGCCGGCCACTTGAAACGGCGGACGGCACGACCGGTTCCTCCACAAGATCGGCGGTGGTTCTATCCGATCCGGACCGGGTGCTGGCGCGACTGGACAGTTTCGTAAGCGCGTACGGGTCGCGGGCCAGCCTGTTTGAATTGTGGAACAACAACCCGGACTATTTCGAATTGGTTTTGTTGCTGTTTGATCGTTCGGAATTTCTGGCGCTGGCCGCCATCCGGACGCCCGACCTGATTGATGGCCTCGTTTCGAGCGGCCGGATCAGTCGCCGCAAGACCGCCGCCGAGATTTTAAAGGACCTGCGCTTTGGATTGCACGATGCGGACCAATTTCTTTGGTTGCGTCATTACCACGAGACGGAATTGATGCGGCTGGCCTTGCGCGACGTTCCGGGGCAGGTGGACATTGAACAAACGCCCGCCGAATTCTCAGCGCTGGCCGACGCCTGCCTGCAATACGCCCTGGAGGTTGTGCTGCGAGCTCATAAAATCAAGTCGCCGCCCTTCGCCATTATCGGGCTGGGCAAACTGGGAGGCGGTGAAATTACCTATGGTTCCGACCTGGATATTCTATTCGTGGCCGGCGCCCGCGAAAAAGATCCGGCCCGCCTCCAAAAAATTGCGGCGGAAATCATGGATTTGCTTTCGCGCCGGACCGAACAAGGAATTGTTTTTCATACCGATGCGCGCCTGCGGCCGGACGGGGAAAAAGGTTTGCTCGTCCAAACCCTGGATTCCTGCGAGCGATATTATCACAACCGGGCGCAGCTTTGGGAACTCCAGGCCCTGACCCGGTCGCGATTTATCGCCGGAAACGACGCCGCAGGCGAACGATTTCTCGCCTTAGCGGCGGCCGTTACCGATTTTTCGAAAAGACCGAGTTTTAACAAAGAGCGGTTCGGGAGTTGGAAGGAGGAAATCAACCATATGCGCATGAGGATTGAGAAGGAGCGCACGCCCGGCGGGCAGGATGATTTGGCCATCAAAACGGGCAAAGGCGGCCTCATGGACGTTGAATTTATTGCCCAAACGCTCGGTCTCAAAAACGGCTGGCAGGAACCGAACACGCTCAAGGCGTTGGAACGCGGGCGTGATAACAAAATTTTTCCCGAGGCGGAGAAATTGATTGAAAACTATCGCCGCCTCCGCCGCGTCGAAGCAATCCTGCGGCGCTGGAGCGACGAAGGCGAGACGGTCCTGCCCGCGGATGCGCCGGCATTTTACCGCGTGTCGGTGCGCTGCGGGTTTGAAACGCCCGAAGCGTTCCGCGATGCCCTGGCCCAATGGCGCCGGGCGATCCGGGAAGTTTATGACAAGTTCTTTCTCCGCTGACGGCTGGCCTCATAGAGAAAAACCGCCGCCGCCGCGCCCACATTGAGGGAGTCTATTTTTTCAGGCATCGGAATGGAAACGGCCTCATCGCAGTTTTTCAAGACGGCCGGCGAAATTCCTTCTCCTTCGCTGCCGAAAACGACGCAGCAATCTTTGGCAAAATCAGCTTCCGACAAATATTTTTGCGCGCGAGGATGCGCCGCGATGCTGCGAATGCCGCGCTCGCGCAAAATCGGGAGGGACTGCGCCAGAGTTTGGCCGTGGTTTCCAGAGGTTCGTGGTCCTTTTCCCAGTTCCAGGACCGGCAATTGAAAAATGGCCCCCATCGAGTTTCTCACGGCGCGTCGCAGGAACGGGCTGCTGCTCGTTTCTCCGACAAGCAGGGCCTGGACATTAAAGGCGGCGCAATTGCGAACGAGTGCCCCGAGATTTTCCGAGTTCGTCAAACCGTCCACGGCGGCGAACAAGCGCGGGGGCGCGGCTCGGCGCAAGATGTCTTCAAAAGCGGGCGGTTCCGGAATTTTTCCGACGGCGAGCACACCCTGAAACATCGCGAATCCCGTCAACGTTTCCATCAGTTTCTTGTCCGCGACAAAAACGGTGATCGGCTCCGGCCGGGCTTCGATGGCCCGCCGAAAACCGGCAAGCCATTCTTCGGTCATCAGCGCGGAGATCACGGTAAAGGAGCTTTCCAGCAGCCGCCGGACGACTTTTTCGCCCTCGGCTACAAAGATGCCCTGGGTTTCGTGTTCCACCGGGCGGCGCATTGTCCCGTAGGGCCGCAATTCGGGAGCGTCCAGAGAGGAAATGTATTCAACGCGCATCATCGCCGCACGGATGGGCGCGCCCAACGCCAAATGAACAGGCGCTTCGTTTGCGGAGTCAGTTTGAAATTCTCCGAAATGCGAAAACCTTCAATCCAGAAGATCTCGTCATTGGTTTCCGCCAGGAGCAATTGATGGCGGCGCGCGCGCGGAATTTTTTTGTTCGTAAACAGGTCCTGCAGCTTCACTGGTGACTTCGAGCCAATCGGCTGAAAACGGTCCCCGGCCTGCCAATGGCGCAGAACGATCTCTGGTCCGAGCTTGTCCGCGTCAAAAAATTCAACTCCCGGCCGTCCGGGCGAGGGCAAATGCCAATCTTTACGGCGCGGGGAAAATTGCCATCTGACGCGAGCGTTTTCAAATTGTGTGGAACCCCCCGGGGTCGCTTTTATCGCCAGACGACGGCTGTCAAATGCACCCTCATGGATCTCATGCAGGCGAATGCGCCCTTGCGCGTCACGCCACACAAAAAGCTTCGGGCCAACGGCGATATAGTTGCCCGTCCCAAGGCGCAAGGCTTCGATCAGATTGAAATCCGTGGTCACGCCCATTTCCAAAAGTTGCAATTTCACGACTTCGCGCTGAACGGCCGCCGGCAGTTTTTCAAAATCGCCGCCGGGATGATCCAGTCGCGCGCGCGCCGTGTCATGGATGAACTCCGCTTCGGCGCCCGTGATCTTCATGAGCCGCAAAACGCTTTGGTCCAGGGCGGAACGATATTTCTTGCGCAATAATGGCAGCAATTCATGCCGGATGCGGTTCCGCAAAAAGTCCGTTGACAAATTTGTGGCGTCTTCCCGGTAACGGATCATGTGTTCCCGGGCAAATTGCTCCAATTCATTCCGCGCACATTCCAGCAATGGCCGCACAAGAATAATCCGGCGGTCCGCCGGCGATGGCGACTGCGGTTTCATTCCCGCCAGGCTGCCGCTGCCGGCGCCGCGCAGGAGCCGGAGGAAAAAAAGTTCCACCTGATCGTCGGCGTGATGTGCCAGGGCAATGGTTCTGACCCTCCCGGCGCGCGCCGCCCTGGCCAAAAACTCATGCCGCAGTTTGCGGGCGGCCATTTCGACCGATATTTTGGAAGCCTTTGCAAATTCCGCCACGTTCGCGCCATCGGTCACAAACGGCAATTTCATAGCTGCGGCGGTTTTCCGCACAAACCTCTCATCGGCATCGCTGGCCCGGCCCCGCAGGCGATGGTTGAAATGAGCGACGGCCAGCTTCCAGCGTTGAGCGGAGGAAAACCGCTTGAGCACATGGAGCAAAACCATTGAATCCAATCCCCCGGAAACCGCCACAAAAATCTTTGCGCCGCGTTCGGGCAAATGAATTCTCCGGAGAAGAGTTGGATCGTCAGCGTTACGCTTCATGGAAAAGCTGGCGTTAATGGTGCAATATCCTTCCGATTTCCGCCGGGGCCAGCACTTGTTCTTCGCGGGATTTCAGATTCCGGACGCGGACCGTGGAATGATTTTCCATTTTTGCCGTGAACGACGCTTTCAATTCCTGGGCGCGTTTGAATTGTTTGTCCGGTTTGGCGGGCATGAGTGAATACTCGACGGCCGCGCCCGCGGACCGCAAATCCTGGACCAATTTTAACGATGCCGGCCGGAACTTTTCATCTTCAATTAAAATAAAAACATCCAGGCCCGAGTCGAAGGCGGGCAGCAGTTTTCGGGCTCTGAGCAATTCGAGCAAGACGACATCGCCCATGCCAAAGCCCAACGCCGGCAAATCCACTTTGCCGCCGCTCATGAGTTTTACCAGGTTATCGTAACGCCCGCCCCCGGCAATGGCCCGGAATTCGCCCTGGCAATCGAAGGCTTCAAAGACTACGCCGGTATAATACGCCAGGCCGCGAATCACGCGGTAGTCTATCTTTACGAAATCCCGCAAACCGCGGGCGGCGAGGTTTTGCACAATGTTTTCCAGTTCAGGCGTCGGATGGCCGGACTCAATGAACTGGTTGACTTCCGCCAGCGAAAATCCCAGGGCGCCAAGCTTCTTCCCGGTTTCTTCCGCCGGCACCCGTTCCAGTTTGTCAATGACCTGAAAAAATTCATAGGCTGCCGAGGCCGGCGCTTTTTCCGGCGCCGTCCCTTTGGCTTCAAAGAATTGTTGCCACGCATTGCGGCTGCTCAAACGGATGATAAAATCCGCCCGTGTCAAACCGAATGAACATAGCGTATCAATCAGCAGGGCAATCAATTCCGCGTCGGCCGCCGGCTCGCTTTCGCCGATGATGTCCGCGTTGAATTGGAAATGTTCCCGCAACCGGCCTTTTTGCTGGCGTTCGTAGCGAAAAAGCTGCGGGATCGCAAACCATTTGAACGGCTTTTTATATTGGCGCTCATGGGCGGCGGCCATGCGGGCCAGGGTAGGCGTCATTTCCGGGCGCAAAGCGATTTGCCGGCCGCCTTTGTCCGTGAAATTGTAAAGCTGGCCGATGATTTCATCCCCGCTTTTGGTGGTAAAAAGTTCCAGCGGTTCAAGCGGCGGACCGTCATACTCGCAAAAGTTGTAACGGCGGGCTATTTCACGCCATTTTGCAAAAATATACTGGCGCGCCGCAGCGCTCCAAACATCGGTGTGCGGAAGCGGTTCGGGATAAAAATCACGGAAACCGGGCAATCGTTCCATGGGTTGACACTAATGGATTTTGCCCGCCCATTGAAGCGCAAAAGAAAGCTCCCAGCGCCATTCTGCCGCGCGGATGGTTCCGAATCCTGTGCCGGTGCGATCAAACCGCTCAGACTTTCGCCGGCAATTTCAATACCTCGGAGCGCATTTCCTTGCCCGCCCTGAATTTCACCGTGGCACGGGCCGGAATCGGAACATTATTCTCGGGTTGGTTCGGATTGCGTCCAACGCGGGGTTTGCGAATCTTCACTTCGAAAACTCCGAAATTGCGCAGTTCCACTTTGTTGTTTCTGGCGAGGGATTCAGAAATATAGTCGAGCGTTTTCTGCACGACGTCAAAAACCTGTTGCTGCCCGAGCCCGGTTTCTTCGCTAATGCGAGTTACAAGATGCCGTTTGGTCAGAGTCATAATACTGTTGGGTTCATTCTGTTGTTATTTGGCTCCGGAAGTCAGCGCAAAAAGCCGAAATTTCTGGCAGACACCGTCTAATCCCGGTGACAGACCCCACACGGCGCTGCGCATAATGTTTACTTCGGCAAAATCGCTTCCTTTCGGCCATTTTGATTCGTAATCCTTATATACCGAACACTTTAGCAAATGCAACAACAATTTTGCGCATTTTAAGCCGGTTGCTGTTGGGTCAAACAATGAAGCGATCCGAATCCCCAAACCAGGTCCACGGCATGGATGCCCACCACCGGACGGTCGTGAAACAGCTCGCCCAGGATCCCCAGCGCCAGCCGGTCCCTGGGGTCATTGAACGTCGGCATAATCACGGCGGAATTACAAATGTAAAAATTCGCGTAACTGGCCGGCAGCCGTTGGCCCGCGAAATAGAGCGGCGATGGCATGGGCAATTCCACGACCTCGGGTTTCGAGCCGTCTTCCAGCCGCAGATCGCCAATGCATTCCCAATTTTCCTCCAGGGGACGATAATTCTCATCGGCGGAATTCTCCTCGCGCACCAGGACGATCGTCCGGGAATTCACAAATCGGCAAATATCATCAATATGACCGTGAGTGTCGTCGCCGGCCGGACCTTTCGCCAGCCAAAAAATATTTTTTATGCCCAGGTAACTCCTTAACGCGCTCTCGATTTCTTTCTGCCCCAGGCCGGGATTGCGGACCTGGATTTTGGGGTCTAAATAACATTGCCGGGTGGAAAGCAGGGTTCCTTTGCCATTGAGTTCGATGCCGCCGCCTTCGATCACAAACGGCTTGCCGTCGTATTCGGCCTGAAACAGCTTTTTGCCAAGGACTCGCGCCGCCGTCTCGGGCACGCGCGTGTCCTTGCGCCAATTATTATACTTCGCCCAGCCATTGAAATGGAAATGGACAATGGCGGTTTCTCCACTTTTGCCGGCCGGACCTTTTTTGACAAAGACGGGCCCCGTGTCCCGAGTCCAGCCGCGGTTCGTCTGTTGCCGGATAAATTGGATTTTCCGCAGATCAATGCCCACCTGCTTCAAAATCCGGCGCGCGCGGCTTTCATCTGCGTCATTCCGGATGAGCAGGCATATTTTTTCGTCCGCCGAAATCTTTCGAATCATCTCGCCATAGACCCAGGGGATCAACTCAAACTTGCCGGGCCAATCGCTGGTATTGTGCGGCCAGCCCAGCCAGGTCGCTTCGTGACGCTCCCATTCCGCCGGCATACGGTAGCCTTCCTGGCCGGGGAAAAACTTTTCCGTGACTTTTCCATTGAACATAAATCAGGCGAGGATAAGACCTTCGTGGATTTTGTTCAATGACGCAGAGTTTGGCCCTGGGGTGGTGTCCCAAAAATGCACGTGCGTCCTGCGAAAAACCTGGAACCCCTATAGTTTTCTAAAAGGACGAGTCAAAAAATGTCATAAAAAGTTCAAGAAAGTACAACTTTATGCTTGGAAGTTTTATGGACGTGAGCGATAGTAAGATACGGCCACTCGTTGGAATAATGAACTGGGGCCGTGGTGTTGAAATAAATTTACAGGCAATGATAAATAACTTCAATCGAGCTTATGGGGTAGTGTGCCGGATGGCCAGTGGTCTGGTTGTTTTGGCACTTTTAGGGATATGGCCGATGTCGCTTATGGCGGTCACGAATACGCGCGCAATCGCCAGAAGAATTGTTACTCTTCCGGCGGGAGTGACGGCTGTCGAAATTCAAAAGAATCTGGACCTTTTGACCAACGGGGGCGAGATTCTCCTGCCATCAGGCAAAATAAAAGTGAGCCAGCCGATTATCCTTCAGTATGATGATCAGACCCTTCGCGGCGCGGCTGGGCAGAAAACCATCCTGTTTTTGGCGAACAACGCCAATTGCCCGGTCATTATCATGGGTGAACCGGTCAACCACCCGGTTCGGCCGGTCCGGCATCTCTGCGTCGCCGATCTGTTCATTGACGGCAACCGTTCCCATCAACAGCGGGAACTTTGGCGGGAAGTGGGCGAAGGCTCGGAGATTCGCAACAATGGCATCACCGTCCAAAACATAACCGATTCGACGATTGAAGATGTGACATGCACCGATTGCCGTTCCGGCGGGCTGGTGACGACCCTGGGCGTCCGGCGCCTCACCGTGAATCATTTTGCTTCG
>JASHPN010000154.1 GCA_030038175.1 Verrucomicrobiia bacterium | reverse complement strand
ATCGCCGAATTTTACGCCCACGAAAGCTGCGGCCAGTGCACGCCCTGCCGCGAAGGGGCCCTTTGGATGAACAAAGCCTTGCACCGCCTCACGCACGGCGAAGGCCGGGCGGCGGATGCGGATTATCTCGTCAAGATCGCCGACAACATCCCCGGCGGCCGCACCATTTGCGCGTTTGGCGAAGCCTGTTCCTGGCCGGTGCAAAGTTTTGTTGGGAAATTCAAAGACGAGTTTGTGGCCAAGGGCAAAGCCGATGAAGAACGCCGGGCGAAAGAAAACGTCAAACCGGTCACCGCCACTCCGCCCGAGCGGCATGAATTGGCAACCGCGCATTAAAAAATGTCATGCCCAAACTTTATGAATAACTCGGCATCACGATCTTCTTTTTCGCCGGAGAACATTTGCCGGTTCATGTTCATGGCCGATACGGCGAGTTGGAAACAAAGGCGGAATTCATCACGCGCGAAGGAAAGATTGTTGCAATCCGGCTGTGTCGCGTATCGAATCGCCGGCCATTGACCGGCAAGACGAGAAAACATTTTATCGAACTTGTGAATGCGAAAGGCGAAGATATTTTAAAGAAGTGGAACGACGTTTTCGTTCTGAATAAAGTGGTGAGGCCGGAGATTATCACGAGACGAATTAAAATTTGAATATGTATTTTCGAGTGGAAAAAGCCAAATACGTGCCGCGCTACAAAGTGGACATTGAGTTCAATGACGGCGCGCGGCGCGTCGTGGATTTCGGGCCTTTTTTAAAAAAAGCGCGGAATCCGATGTTCGCTAAATATCGCCGGTTGAAGAATTTCAAATCGTTTCACATTGACCATGGTGATTTGATGTGGGGTGATTTTGATCTCATTTTTCCAATTGACGATTTGCGGCGTGGAAAGGTTTGAAGATGCCGGACCAAATTACAATATCGAAAACCTTGCGTATGAATTGACCTAAAAATGTCAACTCCAGTTACAACCGAAACTAAGCCCGCGCCTCCGGTCGAAAAGATCAAGGTGAAGGTGGACGGCCGCGAGATCGAGGTGCCCAGGACTACGCCGGACCCGATTTCCGGCAAGCCGATTCCCACCACCATGATCCAGGCCTGCGCCCTGATCAACGTGGATGTGCCGCACTATTGCTATCACCCCAAGCTGCCGGTGGCCGGCAATTGCCGCATGTGCCTCGTCGAGTTTGGCACTCCCGCGCTCGGTCCGGATCGCAAGCCCATCTTGAACCAGGATGGCACGCCCAAAATCGCGAAATCGCCGCGCCCGGCCATCGCCTGCGCCACGCCGATTTCGCCCGGCATGGAAATCTATACGAACACTCCCGCCGTCAAGCAAATGCGCGAAGGGGTTTTGGAGTTTTTGCTCATCAATCATCCCCTGGATTGCCCGATTTGCGATCAGGCCGGCGAATGCAAACTGCAGGAGTATTCCGTGGATTACGGCCAAAGCGCCAGCCGCTTCGTTGAACCCAAGGTCCACAAACCCAAGGCGGTTGACCTGGGCCCCCGCATCGTGCTCGACGATGAACGCTGCATCCTTTGCACGCGCTGTATTCGCTTCACCAAAGATATCGTGGGCGACGACGCCCTGGGCATCGTCAATCGCGGCAGCTACAACACGCTCACCGCCTATCCCGGAAAAGTTTTCGACAACAATTACACGCTCAATACCGTGGATATCTGCCCGGTGGGCGCGCTGACGTCCAAAGATTTCCGGTTCAAAATGCGTGTCTGGTTTTTAAAGGAAACCAAAAGCGTTTGCACGAGCTGCGCCACCGGTTGCAATATCATCATCGGCTCGCGGGAGGAAAAAGTTTACCGCTATGAACCGCGCCAGAATGACGCCGTCAACGCGTGTTGGATGTGCGACTCCGGCCGGCTCAATTATAAATGGATCGGTCGCGAAGACCGCCTCAAGGATGTCCAACGGCAAAAGGAAAAGAGTATTTGGAACGCCGCCTTAAATGAAATCTCTCACAAGCTCAAATCCGCTCCGGTGGGTTCCGTCGCCATCATCGCCTCGGCGCGGCAGGCGAACGAGGAGCTCTGGCTGTTGAGCAAATTAAAGGCAAAATTCAGCGCCCTCAGCGACTCGGTCCCCCGAATGGCGGAAGGGGACAAATTGCTGCTGAACGCCGACCGCAACCCGAACACCAACGGCGCGCGCCTGACCGGAATCTGTTTCACGGAAATGGGGAGCACCATTCCCCAAATCGCCAGCGGCATTTCGAGCGGCAAAATCAAAACCCTCATCGTTTTTGGCGAAGACGTCACGAAGCATGGCCTCGGCCCGGACCTGCTCGGGAAATTGGAAACGCTCATCGTCAGCGATATTCTCCCCAATGCCACGACCCGGCTTGCCCACTATTTGCTGCCCGGCTGCGCTCACGCCGAAAAGCGCGGCACCTTCACCAACGCAAAAGGCCGCGTCCAAAAGTTTATGAAAGCCGTCGAGCCGCCCGGTGATGCGCGGCCCGAATGGGAATTTCTGCATGAACTGGTTTTCAACGTCACCGGCCAGGACGGTTTTGTGACCATCGAAGGATTGTTTAATGAAATGGCCAAAGAAGTGCCCGCCTTCAAAGGTTTGACCTGGGCCGGCCTGGGAGATTCCGGGGCAACCGTGCCAATTTAACATGGACTGGAACTTTATCATTTTTAGCGTCGTTAAAATCGCGGTTGCGATTGGCGTTTTGCACGCCATCGCGGCCTACGCGGTCCTGGCCGAACGCAAAATCTCGGCGTGGATCCAGGACCGGGTGGGACCGAATCGGGTCGCCCCGCCCTTCATGAAATATATTCCCGTTCTCGGGCCGGTGCTGACGCGGTGGGGGATTTTTCAGCCGCTCGCCGATGGTTTGAAATTCATGCTCAAAGAGGATTTCACTCCCGCGGGTGTGCACAAAGCCTATTTCTGGATCGCTCCGGCGGTTGCCATTATTCCTTCCATGATCGTCATCGCCGTCATTCCGTTTGGGTCCGTGATGGGGCATCAACAAATGGTGATCGCAAATTTGAACGTCGGCATTCTCTACACCTTCGGCATCGTTTCGCTGGGCGTTTACGGAATCGTGCTGGCGGGTTATGCGGCCAATTCGAAATACCCGTTCCTGGGCGGCATTCGTTCCAGCGCGCAAATGATTTCGTACGAGATTTCCATGGGCATGAGCGTCATCCCGGTCTTTCTCATCGCCGGCGCCTTGAATTTGAGCAGCGTCATCGCCTGGCAGGCCCAGCACGGCTGGCTGGTGATCTATGCGCCGCTGTCCTTCATTATTTTCCTCATCGCCGGGTTTGCGGAAACGAACCGGCTGCCGTTCGATTTGCCCGAAGCGGAAACCGAACTGGTGGGCGGCTATCACACCGAATACAGTTCGATGAAATTTGCCCTGTTTTTTCTCGCGGAATATTCCAATATGATTGCCGCAACGGGAATGATGACCACCCTCTTTTTTGGCGGCTGGACGCTCCCGTTCTGGGGGCTGGATCAGCCGGCGCACAGCATCGGAATTGCCATCGTGCAGATCCTGATTTTTCTCGCGAAAATGTGCGCGCTGATGACCGTGTTCATCTGGGTGCGCTGGATGTTTCCACGGTTCCGCTATGACCAGTTGATGGATTTAGGCTGGCGCCGCTTCGTGCCGCTGGCAGTGGTAAATATTTTGGTAACAGCGATAGTCCTGTGGGCCATATCATGATTGTTAATCGCAGACCATTGACGTTTTGGGAAAAGCTTTATCTGCCCGCGATTATGGGCGGACTTAAAGTCACGATGCGCCATGCCTGGCGCACTTTGTTCGCGGGAAAAAAGGTCACCATGGAGTATCCCGAACAAAAATGGGCGGTCCCGCCGGATTACCGCGGCGCGCCGTATCTCGTCCGCGACCAGGACGGCAGCACCAAATGTGTCTCGTGCCAGCTTTGCGAGTTTGTCTGCCCGCCCAAGGCGATCAAAATTATTCCTCCGGGACCGGCCGGGCAGATTGCCGACCGCGCGAACGCCGAAAAAATGCCCCGGGAATTCGAAATCAACATGCTGCGTTGCATTTACTGCGGCATGTGCCAGGAAGTTTGTCCGGAAGAAGCCATTTTCCTTTTGAAAGATTATTCCATCACCGGCCAGTCCCGGCAGGAATTGGTTTTTAACAAGGAAAAACTCCTCGCTCTTGGCGGAGTCCACCCCGGCATCCAGAAATGGAAGCACAAAGCCGAGGAAGCCAAAGAGCAGGAGAATTTCCCGGTCAAAGTTTGAAATCAAGCCAATGGCCAACACTTTTCCCGATATTCTATTTTACGTCTTTGCCGTGCTGACCCTCGGCTGCGGCGCCCTCGTGATCGCCAATCCTTTCAGCCGCAATCCCGTCACCAGCGCGATGTTTCTGGTGCTCACCATCATTTCGATGGCCGGGCTCTTTGTCCTCCTGCACGCCTTCTTTCTCGCCGCGGTGCAAATCCTCGTTTATGCCGGCGCGGTCATCGTTCTGTTTCTTTTCGTCATCATGCTGCTGGATTTGAAAGCCGAGACCATGCGCCGGATTAAAATCTATGGTTTTATCGCGGGCATCGTATCGGTCGGCGCCATTCTCGCCATTTTCATGAAAAGCCTGGGCGCGACGCCTCTCAACTCGGACTCGGCGCCCGCGGTCGAAGGCAACACCGAACCCCTCGGCAAATTATTGTTCACCCATTACGTCGTCCCCTTCGAAGTGGTTTCCGTGCTGTTGCTGGTCGCCATGGTGGGCGTGATTCTGTTGAGCAAAAAAAATCTGGATTAAAATGCACGTCGGACTTGAACATTATTTGACCGTCAGTTTCCTGCTCTTTGCGCTCGGTTTGCTGGGCGTCATTATGCGGCGCAATTTGCTGGTCATTTACATGTCGCTCGAGCTGATGCTCAACGCGGCCAATCTCGCGCTGGTCGCTTTTTCCCGATTCAATAACAAATTGGACGGCCAGGTCCTCGTGTTTTTTATCATCACTGTCGCGGCCGCCGAGGTCTCCGTTGGATTGGCGCTCATCGTGGCGCTTTATCGCCGCCGCCGGTCCGCCCACGTGGAAGATTTGACCAGCATGAAATTCTGACGGATGAAATACGAACTTTTGCCCTGGCTGACCTTGTTTCTGCCGCTGTTTGCGGCGGTGTTCATCACGCTTTTCACGCTGCGTTGCAAAACGCTCAGCAGTTTTATCTCAATCGGGGCGATCGTGGCCGGTTTTATTTTGACCGTCGTCTTCATCTCCGCCAACGGTTTCCAAATTCGGGCGGAATCGGTCCGCACCTGGCTTTCCATCGGAAATCTTCAGGTGGATTTCGGCCTCAAACTCGATGCGTTGAGCCTGATGATGATGCTCATCGTGACCGGCGTCGGCGGCGCGATCCACATTTATTCACGCGGTTACATGCGCGAAGACCCCGGTATGGCGCGGTTCTTTGCGTTTTTGAGCCTGTTTACCTTTTCCATGCTCGGCATCGTTTTGGCCAATAATTTCGTCCAGTTATTCATCTTCTGGGAACTCGTCGGCGTGTCCAGCTACCTGCTCATCGGATTTTGGTTTGAAAAGCCCAGCGCCGGGGACGCGGCCAAAAAAGCCTTTATCGTCAACCGGCTTGGCGACTTTGGCTTTTTGCTCGGCATCCTGATGGTTTGGGGATTGCTTGGCTCGCTGAATTTCAGCCAGTTGCAAGGTCAATTGGCCGCCAATTCCCAGGCCCTGGGGACCATGGCCACCATCGCCGGCCTGCTGATTTTTTGCGGCGCCGTCGGCAAATCCGCTCAATTTCCCCTGCACGTGTGGTTGCCCGACGCCATGGAAGGTCCCACGCCGGTGTCCGCGCTCATCCACGCCGCAACGATGGTCGCCGCCGGCGTCTATATGTTGTGTCGTGTGCTGTTTGTGCTCAACGCCGACGCCTTGCAGGTCGTGGCCTATATTGGCGGCTTTACCGCCCTCCTGTCCGCGCTCATTGCCATCCAACAAAACGACATCAAACGCATTATCGCCTACTCGACGCTTTCGCAACTGGGCTACATGGTCATGGCGGTTGGCCTGGGCGGTCCGACGCCGGCGATGTTTCATTTGACGACGCACGCGTTTTTCAAGGCGCTGCTGTTTCTGAGCGCCGGCTCGGTCATTACCGCCCTCCACCATGAACAGGACATCTGGAAAATGGGCAATCTGAAAAGTAAAATGCCCGTGACCTTCTGGACGTTTCTCGCCGGCGCGCTCGCGCTTTCGGGCATTTTCCCGTTCAGCGGCTTCTACAGCAAAGACAGCATCCTCGGGCAGGCCCTCGTTCGTCACAATTATCTGCTTTTTGGCGTCGGCGTCTTTGTCGCCTGCCTCACCACCTTCTATATCTTCCGGTTGTTCTTTGTCGTTTTCCTGGGAAAGGAAAAATCAGACCTCTCATCGCATGCGCATGAATCGCCGCCCGTCATGACCGGGCCGCTGTTGGTCCTGGCCGTGTTCAGCGTGATCGGCGGGTATATCGGCATTGAAGGTATTTATAACCGGATGTTCGCGGCCCAGCCGGAGACCTCCGCCGGGTTTGCCGCGGCGCTAGTCGCGCCCTTTCACGCGGCGCCGATGGCGGCGTGGTTGGGCATCCTCGCGTTTTTCATCGGTTTGGCCTGCGCTTACGGTCTTTATGCAAAGGCCGACAAAGACCCGCTTCCGGAAATATTGGGGCCTTTGGCGACCGCCATGAAAAATAAATTTTACTTCGATGAACTCTATGAGGGGGTCTTCGTCCGCGCCCATGATTGCATCGCTGCGGTCATGAATGGGATTGACCGCTGGCTGGTTGAGGGTTTTTGCATCGGACTGATTCGCGGCGGCACGGACCTGACCGGCCGCTGTCTGCGGTATTTCCAGACGGGTAATCTCCAGACCTACGCATTCCTCTTTGTGCTGGGTGTGGTGGTGGCCCTCTATGTGGTTTTGAGATAAATGACGATTTTAACTTACATCTACGGCTGGCCGCTGGTTGCGGCGCTGGCGCTCCTGTTTGTGCCGCGGAATTACCGCGTGATCATCCGCGCCATCGCCATTCTGGGCACGCTGATCTCGATGGCGCTGGCCATTAAAATGTTCTGCGAGTTCAATCCGGCCGCGAGCGGGTATCAGTTCGAACAACGGGTCCCGTGGGTGGAGTCTCTCGGCATCAGTTATCACGTGGGCGTGGATGGCCTGAACGTGGGGCTGATTTTGATGGGCGCCGTTGTTTCGTTTGCCGCGGCGCTGTGCTCATGGGAAATCCAAACCCGGGAAAAGGAATTTTACATCCTCCTGCTGATCATGAGTGGTGGTATCCTGGGCGCCTTTGCGTCGCTGGACCTGTTTTTCTTCTATTTCCTCCATGAACTCGCCCTCGTTCCCACGTTTATCATGATTGGCGTCTGGGGCCGCGGCGAAAGAAAAAACTACGCCACCTTTCAAATCACCCTCTACCTGAGCATTGGCGCGCTCCTGGCGCTGATCGGCCTGATCGCCCTTTATTTGAGGTCCGGCGCCAATACCTTCGATATTCCCGATTTGGTCGCCTATGTGAAGAACAATCCCATGTCCGTTCACGCTCAAAATTTCATCTTTCCGCTGTTGCTGTTCGGTTTTGGAATTTTGGTTTCCTTGTGGCCGTTCCATTCCTGGGCGCCGTTGGGTTACGGTTCGGCGCCTTCGCCCACCGCGATGCTTCATGCCGGCGTCCTCAAAAAATTCGGCCTGTACGGCTTGATTCGCATCGCCTTGCCCCTCATGCCCGAGGCGGTTCAAAACTGGATGACCTTCCTCTCGTGGCTGTGCCTGGGCAATATCCTTTACATCGGCTGGGTCGCCATGCGTCAGCGCAACTTGAACCTCCTCATCGGCAATTCCAGCGTCGCCCACATGGGCTTCATTTTCCTGGGAATTGCCACCTTGAACCTCGTGGGCGTCACCGGCGCGGTCTTCATCATGGTGGCTCACGGATTCCTCGCGGCGCTCACGTTTGCGCTCAGCGGATACATTTATCACCGGACCGGCACGCTCGAGATGCGCGAGTTGGGCGGGTTGTGCCGCCCGTTGCGCTTCATTGGAACGGCTTTGTTGATGGCCGCCATGGCCGGCTGCGGTTTGCCCGGCTTCGCCAATTTCGT
>JASHPN010000153.1 GCA_030038175.1 Verrucomicrobiia bacterium | reverse complement strand
GCAATGCGGTGGCGACATGGAGAACGTCAAAGGACCTGTGGCCGGCCACTGAAGTGTGCCGTTTGGAAAGCGTCTCAGCCAGCCGGTGAACAGCCGCCCAATCCGCCGGGGCCATCACGACCACCCCGCTGTCCAGATCACTCTGTAGATCGGCCAGCGCACGGTCGCAATCCGTTTGCGGATAGCCTTTGCTCTTGTCGTACCCGTGCAGCCAGACCTGGAAACGCATGCTTTGGCGAAACTCAAAAAGCAGCAAGCCTGTCACGTGCAACGCTTCAGGCATTGCTTTGAAATGCTCCGCCGCCGCCGGTGAATTGTCCTGCCGCCGGTAAAGCGCGCAGAGAAACGAAGTGTCGGGAAAGGCGATCATCCTTCTTCGCCTTCCAATTCCGCCGCGCGCATTTCGGCGACTTCCTTCGCGGAAAAGACGCGGTCACCCCATGTTTTTTTCAGCCGCGCCATGATGTCTGGCATTTTGAATCCCACCGGTTTCTCCGGCACAATCGGCACCAACCGCGCGAACGGTTTGCCCGATTTGGTGATCTCCACCGGCTCGCCGTTTTCAATGTGTGCAGCCACACGTGGAAAGTGGTTGCGCAAATCTCGAATTGTCGCCGTTTTCATCGTGATACAATACTGTCTCACGGCCCGGCCAATGTCAAGCGGATGCCTGGCCCTCAAAAACGTGCAACTTGGTAAACGAAACAGAAAAACCCCGCTTTTATTGGCAAATCACTTAGAAATCAGGTAAACGAAATTGGTAAACGAACAATACGTCCGGGTAAACGAGTCACATCCTCAGTCGCATGGATCCGTCCATCCGCCCAGGTATCAGGGCATGGGACGAGGGTTCGGCATAAGCGAGAAGGACGCTCCCTCACGGTCACGGCTCGGTTGCTAACGTTCACTTCGGCGTCACCATTTCCGCCGTTTCCAGCCTCACCGGCCCGAGCAAACCGGACTCAAGCAAAGGTGAATCCTTGGTATAATGATGCCAGGTCGTAAAAGTGAATCGTCCGGTAGGACTGGGCTTGCCGTCCAGCACCCATTGCGGCCAGGCCTTGAGCGCCTTGCCGTCCCATTCGCGGTCCGGCGGCAATTGCTCGTCGCCGATCAGACGATTGGGCCACAGGTTGGTGACCTTAACTACTAATTTGTTCATTCCCGGCTGCGCCGCATCGGTAACGTTTACTCTGAAGGGCGGCTTCCACAGAACGCCGTAATCCCTGCCGTTCACAGAAACTTCGGCAAAATCTTTCACCTCGCCCAGGTCCAGCCACAGTTCGCGGCCGGCGGCTAAACGGTCGGCAGGAATTTCAAATTCTTTTTCATAAGTGGCCGTGCCGGAAAAATAGCGCACCCCCTCGTTCGCGTCATCGGTCCAGGAAATGAGCTTATCCAGCGTAACCAAAGGCGGCGCTCCCCAATTTGGAGGAAAACTCAGGTTCCACGGCCCGTTGATGGCCTGCGGCGCGGGCACATCCGTCGCGTCCGCGACCAATGTTTTTCCGCCCGCCGTGCGTAATTTGACGCTTTCGTTTTGCCAGGCTTTGACCATCGGCGAACCGTCGGCGGCAAAGCAGACGGCCCATTGCGGCGCCGAGCCGATCTGTGAATCCGAAGGGAGCGCGAAGGTCGCGTTTTCCGACGCGACGGCATGGCCAGGCTGGCCGTCGAGAATATAGTCCACGCGCAGTTCTTTCACGTGCAACGGCGCCGGATCGTCTCCGAAAGTGTCGTTGCTGGCTTCCACGGCAAGCCGGCCATCATGCACCATTCCCGCAAGTTTCGCCGTCACGTCCATTTCACCGGCGCCATCCACGGCCGCATAAACGGCGCGTTGAATTTTGAGCTGCTGCTGCGGAACAGCGGCAGATTCCGGGGCTGCGTCGCCGCCGGCGGCGACGACGTGATCCATGGCGCTCATGGGCCGCCGGAAAATGACAAAGACCGACCCGGAGGGATCAAAGTTCAGGCTGACCGTCGTGCGCCCGTCGCGCTCGCTCCAAACCGGAGCGGGTTCAATGACGCCGGTATCGGGATGCCACAATTCCGGCGCTTTGCCAGTGACGCGAAACGTGCATTCGGCTGAATCAAACTGCTGCCGCTGGTTGGACACAAAATAAATGTCCGCATCGCCCGCAAGCCGATGGGTATAAGCCAGGGTCGCGGCGTCATCACTCTGATATTCAAAATCCGGCTTTAGATTTTGGTCGGACAATACGTCGGCCAGCGGTTTGCCCCACACGATGCGGCCTTTGCCGTATTTATTTTCCAGGACCGTTGAGCCGTTGCAATCACCCCAAAGTTCGTCGGCGATTTTTTTTACCTGCCGGTCACACTTCGGGTAATCGTCAAGACTCGGCGAATGATCCGGGCGCGGGCCCATGACGGTCGCGCCGTCGCGAACCAGCTTGCGCAGGCACGCCAGCATTGGCGGCGTCATGTTGATGTCGCTGGGCGGCAGGATCAGGACGGCATAATTCGCGCCACTGGCCAGCGTGAGACGCCCATCCTTGACCGTCGCGCCATGCAAGAGCACGTCAGCGTCAACCGCGTCAAAATCATAGCCCGCCGGCAGCGCCGGATCGCCGTCGCGCCGTTCCACCGGCGCGCTTTGGCCGTCAAAATACGCCACATCCTGGATGGCGCGGCCCTGTTGCAGAAGAAACTGGCACCGCGTGATATATTTAATCCAGGGTTTGCCCTCATTCCACCAGGTTTCCGTGCGCTCGAAATGAATGCCCCATTGCCCCATGGTCATGCCCGGCCAGCGGTTCGTCCACGGCTGCATGGCGTAACGGTGAAACGTGTAGCGGTTGACGCCCTGGCAATACATCAAATCGCCCAGCGCCTTCAGTGAATACGGATCATTTTGCCAGCGTCCATGCTCAGGGTTCGCAGTAAACGACTCCGTGCCGACAATCGTCTTGCCATAAATATGTGCCACCGATGCAGCAAGCTTGACTGAAGGGTCACCCTGGCCTCCGGGCCAGAACTCGCCCATGACGACTCCCAACGACGCCCCGCTTTGCAGGGATTCATAGGGACCGGTATAGGGCTCGACGGCGCTGAACAATCCGTGTTCGCGGCAGAGTTCGCTAAAATGCGCGTAGTAATTGTCGGCGAACAAATCCGCGATGGTGCGGCGGATATCCCAGAGGAACCGCTCGGTCACGGCCGGGTTCTCCACGACATGGTCGCTAAACACGGGCAGATATTTCAGCAGGTCATAACCGCGCCGTTTCCGGAACTCTTCGCGGAAATTGGGCGTCCAGTTCTGGTCGCCCTGTTCGTAGCTGTCAATGAGCGAGCTATTGAGTGTCTTGCCCTGGCCGGCGAGCGGGCCGACATCGTCGAGCGCCTTTTGCATGAAACCGTTCCAGTAATGGTCCAGCGCGGTGGTGCTTAATTTGTCGCACTCGAGCCCGGTGCCTTCCGGAGGAGCAGGATGATTGCGGGCGCCGGTGGGTGTATAGCCGACGCGCAAAATGATCCATTTGCCCTGGGGCACATGCCAATGCAGCTTTCCATTGGCGTCAAGTTTCGCAGTCAGGTCCACGATCCGGCCCAGTGGAATGCAGCCC
>JASHPN010000152.1 GCA_030038175.1 Verrucomicrobiia bacterium | reverse complement strand
CATTCGAAAAGCATGATTTGCGGCGCTTTGGCGAACAGCGTGTCCCACAACTGCTCGGCATATCGGTCAAGATAACGGAGGCTATAAGTGTCCACCCACCCCCCGCCGTTGCGCCCGGGCGCGACGTTTTCAAAGTAGCGGAAAACTTCGTAGCTCTCATATTGCTGCAAATGCTGGTCCGTGATGACCGGGTCCCGTGTTTCCGTCCCGGTATAAATGCCGTCGAAAAGCCGGGGCTCGCGGTCCAGGTCATAGCCCAGCCCCTGAAAATGCTCGTACCAATTGGGAAATTTAATCACCAGCTTGACCCGCGGATTGACCGCCCGCGCCGGTTTGATGATCAAATTTTCCGCGGCATCATCCATGAGGGCCAGCCGGAATTGCGTCCAGGTCCGGTCTCCTTTAGCGGCGATGTCCGAATCATTTTTGGTCGTGCTGAAAAAGAAATCGTCCTGGATGATTTCATCGAAATGCCGCGCGGCCAGTTCGGAGGCGCCCTCGATGAACGCGCGGTCCCTGGGGTCGGTATAGCAAAATGATTTGAACTGGCCGCCGTCGCTGCCGTCGGAGAGTGCCATGCCGCCGGCCACACGCACGCCGCGGGCGAGAAAGAATTGTTTGACGCTTTCCAGCAGCGCATCGCTGTTCGTTTGCCGGTCGCGCTGAACTTCGATATAAACTTTGTCCACCTTCAACTGCCGGCTGATGGTGTCCCATTGGCGGTTCAACACGCTCGGGTCTTCGAAGCTGTGGACGATGTTGACGGGAATGTAAACCGCGACGTTAAAGTTGGTATAACTACCCGCCCGGCAGAACCACGGAACGCAGAGCAGCGCGGCGGCCATCAGCCATGTCTCTTTCACCCTCATACTCAATGAACTTCGCCGTCGGATATTGTCCACGCAACTTTTCCCGCCAGCGGATCGTTGACCAATTGAAAGGCGCTATTTTCCGATTGCAGCGTCAGATGATGCAATTCCGTCTCGCCCGGCAAGTAAACGAGACCGCCGGCGGTCGGCGTATTTTTGGCGAAAACGCGCAATGCGAGTTTTGACCAATCCATGTCCCGGGTGCATTGCGCCAGGTTAATTTCGGGAATCGCCGAGCCGTCGCGCACCAGAATGACGGCGGGGATTTCGCCGGCCTCGATTTGATTCCACCCCCCGGAATAGCTTTTGCCCGTCTGAAAATCGTCCCAGTTCCCCGGCGGCAAATAGACATTTCGCCCCGTCGCATCTTCGTGCATCAAAGGCGCGACCAGCATGTCCGAGCCAAACATGTATTCATCGTCAATTTGCCATGAGCCGGGATCACCGGGAAACTCGATGAATAGCGCCCGCAGCATCGGCAGCCCGCGTTCGGAACAATCTTTGGCCTGCGCATAGATGTAGGGCATCAGCTCGTATTTCAAATCGTCAATCGCGCGGAATTTGTCCATGAAATCCGCGCCGTAGTGCCACGGTTCTTTGGGCGCCTCGCCGTGGCAACGGCTGTGCGACGTCAGCATGCCAAAGGCCAGCCAGCGCAAGTAAAGGTTTTTGTCCATGGCAGCGACGGAACTGGCCGTGAAACCACCGATGTCATGGCTCCAAAAGGAAAAGCCACACAAGCCCAGCGAAAGGCCGCCTCGCAATTCGGCCGACATACCCTGGTCCGTGCTTTCGGCGTCGCCGCCCCAATGAATGGGATAACGCTGGCTGCCCGCCCACGCGCTGCGCGCCCAGATGATGTTTTCGCCGGTAACGCGCCGGGTAATGTCCGCGACAGCCTTGTTATAGCGCAACGGATAGAGATTGTGCTCGTAAAATCCGGAGCGCCGGTCAGCGTATATTCCGTTCAACGGCGCCGCTTCGCCGAAATCCGCTTTGATGGCGCCCACGCCCATTTTCAGAAGCGTCGCGAGATGGCTTTGGTACCACGTGACGGTCCGCGGATTCGAGAAATCCAGCACCGCGTCTTCCTGCGGCAGGTTGTCTTTGCCGTCGCGCACCACCAGATCGTCCGTGACCAATTCGTCGAAGAGGGAATTTTTCGGGACAAAATACGGCAATTGCCACAAGGAAATGTGGAAACCCTCGTCCTTCAAATCGGAAATCATCCGCCGGGGCGTGGGAAAGCGGTTCGTTGAAAATAGATAATCGCAGCGCCAATCGGTTTCGAACCATCCGGTGTCCAGGTGAATCACATCGCAGGGAATCCGGTTTTCACGCAATTGAGCGGCCACGTCGCGCACCTGTTTTTCGCTGTTATAGGTGCAGCGGCTCATCCACAGGCCGAACGACCACAACGGCGGCATCGGCGATCGCCCCGTCAGCGCGGTGTATTCGCCCAGGATTTCTTTGGGCGTGCCCAGAAAGATGAACAGGTCCAGTTCATCGTCGCCCGCCATCAGCGAACTGACGCCGCTGAACGAATATCCGAAATCGCAGGTGATGGGCGTGCTGGTGTGGACGAACATGCCGTAGCCGCGGCTGCTCATGAAAAATGGGATCGGCTTGTACATTCGCTGGTTCTGGATGCCGTTGGCGTCGGTGGTCCAGAGCACGACCTTTTGCCCCCGCTTGTCCAGCGCGGTGAAGGATTCGCCGCAGCCGAAAATCTTTTCGCCCGGCGAAAGCGTGAACACCGCGTCCATGCTGCGCGAATAATCCGAGGAACGGCGCACGAAGGAAAACGGCAGAATCGGCGTAAACGTCGTGGCGTTGTCGGACGCGTGATCGGTTTGGGTCAACAACCTTCCAGTGGCGTCGCGAATCTCGATGTGCCACGGATTTTCCAGAATCGCCACCGAACCGAACGCGCCCGTGTACCGGTAGCCACCGGGGATTTTTTGATAGTTCCACGAATGATCCTCCGGCACCGGGCCATCGAGCATGAGTTCCTCCCCGGACCGGTGAAATTGCGGGCCGCTGGTGATGCGCAGCCGGATCGTGCGCGGCGAAACGAACTGAATGGAAAAGGGCAGGGTTGGGTTGGCGGCATATTCCGTGTCAGGAAATTCGTTCGGGCCCACCGGCTTGATGCCCGCCAGCATGTTGTCGAAGGCCTGCCGGGTGAAATACTGGGCGCGCTGCCACTGGATTTGGCCCTGGCCGGTGGCGGGGTCAAAATCGGCAAGCTGGTCGGCCAGAAAATAGGTATTGGCAAAATCGCGAAAATCAGGGCTGATATCCACCGGCTCATTGAGCAGCGGCGAGGTGGCGGCCATGGCCGCTGTGGCTGCTGCGGCTGCTGTGGCGGCGAGGCCCAGGAAACTCGCGATCGTGGTTTTGTTCAGGGCAATCATGTCAATCCGGAATTTCTTTGAGCGGACAATATTTGTTCAATTTGGCCGACTCACGCGCATTCGTCATGTCGTCAAAATACATGAGGCGAAAAGGTTAAATTGACTTGCTGCCCCGGGCGGCCGGTTGTCAAAATAAAAAGATGCTCCTCCACGCGACTCCAGGCAAACTGCTTTGCCGGCTGGCGCCCTTCATCGCGGTGTTCGCCTTCGATTTTTTTCCCGCGATCGCCGCGCCGGATTATTTTACGCGCACGTGGCAGGTGGAGCAAGGTTTGCCGCAAAACAAGGTCACCGCCGTGGTCCAGGCCCGCGACGGCTATTTGTGGGTCGGCACCTACAACGGACTGGCCCGGTTCGACGGCGTCCACTTCACGGTCTTCGACGACAACAACACTCCGGAATTGCGCAGCAGCCGCATCACGAGCCTGTTTGAAGCCGCCGACGGCACGCTCTGGATTGGCACGGAAAGCGGAGATGTTTCGCAATACCAGGACGGCCAATTTACCGCGGTGCCGTTGCACGCCCACTGGAGCGGCGGAAAAATTTACGCGATTACCGCCGACAATGTCGGTGACATTTGGCTGTTGAACGAAGCGGGTGAACTGGCGCGCGCGCGGGACGGCAAAGTTCTTTCGCCGCCCTCGGACCGGGTTTCTAAAGTTGTGTCCCTGGCGCGCGGCGAGGATGGGACGATCTGGGTCGGACGCGAAGGGGCGGTGTCCGCGCTCAAGGACGGCCGGTTGACACCCGGAATCTTCACGAATATTTATGTGCAGGGTTTCTGCCCCGCCCGGGGCGGCGGGTTTTGGGTCGCCTGCGATGGACGCATCCGCAAATGGAAGGAAGGCAAATGGGTGGCCGACCTGGGCCCCGCGCCGTGGCAGTGGAGCGTCGTGGCCAACCTCATGGAAACGTCCTTCGGCGTACTGGCCGGCGGCATGTCGGATGACGGCCTCTGGCTGGTTTCTCCCCATGCCACGAACACCCCGGCGTTGCACGTTGACCGCGCCAGCGGCTTGCCGTCCGATTGGGTGATTTCGCTTTGCGAGGATCGCGAGGAAAACCTGTGGTGCGGCACCGGCGAGGGCCTGGTGCTCGTCCGCCCCAGCAATCTGGAGACGGTTTCGCCGCCGGACAAATGGAGGAGCTGTCCCGTCCTTTCCGTGTTGCCGGCGCCCAACGGCGCGCTCTGGGTGGGCACTGAAGGAGCCGGCTTGTATCGCCTGCAAGACGGCAAGTGGACGAACTTCGACAGCGCCCAGGGCATCCGCAATTCCTACATCTGGTCGCTCGCGGCGGACCACCAGGGCAAAATTTGGGCCGGCACCTGGGGCGGCGGATTGTTTGCGCAGAAGGACGACCGATTTGACTTTGCGCCGGGTCTCACAAATTTTCTTTTGCCGATTCCGGCTCTCTTATTTACCGAAGGCCGGCTTTGGATCGGCGCATCGGAGGGCGCGGCGCGCTATCAACATGGAAAACTGGAACAGCTCAATGAAATAGACGGCAAGCCCTTCGGCGATGTGCGCGCCCTGGCGCGGGACCACGCGGGCGCGCTCTGGTTCGGCACCGCGGGGACCGGCCTGGTGCGCCTCCAGGACGGCACATTTCGCCGATTCACAAAATCCGACGGTCTCTCCTCGGATTTCATTGAGTGCCTTCATTTTGGGGACAACCAGTCGCTTTGGATTGGCACGTTTGGCGGCGGGTTGGACCGGTTCAAGGACGGAAAATTCTCCGTCATCAACCGGGCGCAAGGCCTGCCCAACGGCGTCATCGGCCACATCGAATCGGACGGCCGCGGCTATTTTTGGATGGGATCCTACGGCGGCGTTTTGCGCGCACGGGAAGAGGATTTAAACCGCTGCGCCGACGGCGGCATTACCAATGTTCCATTTTTGACGTACGGCATCAATGAAGGCATGCCGACGCTGGAGTGTTCGGAAGGGTTGCAATCGGCCGGCTGCAAAACCGCGGATGGACGGCTGTGGTTTGCCACGGCCAAGGGGCTGGTGTCGGTTGATCCGGCCAATGTGAAAACAAACTCTTTGCCGCCCCCGGTCGTCATCGAGTCTATGGTGGTGGACGATCATCCGTTCGCCGCGCCCTTTAAAGTTCCGCCGGGCCGCCACCGCATCGAGTTCGAATACACCGGCCTGAGTTTTGTCACGCCCGAAAAGGTGCGGTTCAAATGCCGGCTGAACAATCTGGAGCCCGATTGGGTGGACGCCGGCGCGAAACGGGTGGCCACTTACAATTACGTCCCGCCCGGAAATTATCTGTTTCAAGTGACCGCCTGCAACAATGACGGAGTGTGGAATGAACACGCCGCGAGCCTGGCCTTTGAGGTCCTTCCCTATTTCTGGCAGACAACCTGGTTCCATGTTTGCGGCGGACTGGCGACCGTGCTGGCCGCCGGCGGGGTAGTCTGGTTCGATACGCGGCGGCGGATGCGCCGCCGGCTTGAACGCGCGGAGCGCCAGCGCGACATCGAGCGTGAACGTTCCCGCATTGCTCAGGACATTCACGACGATCTGGGCGCCAGCCTGACGCGCATCGTCATGTTGAGCGAATCGGTGCACGGCGATGCCCGCCTGCCCGAACCGATCACCATCAACCTGGACCGCATCTACCGCACGGCGCGCGAATTGACGCGGGCGATGGACGAAATCGTATGGGCGGTGAATCCGCGCCACGACCGGCTGGACAGTTTGGCGAATTATTTGAGCCGATTCGCTTACGAATATCTGAGCGTGGCGAAAATCCGCTGCCGGCTCGACGTCGCGCTGCAGTTGCCCTCCATCCCCGTCGCCGCCGACGTCCGCCATAATTTGTTCCTCGCCTTCAAAGAAGCCTTGCATAACGTCGTCAAACACGCCCTGGCCGACGAGGTCCGCGTGCAGCTGCAATTGGAGCCGTCAAAATTAATCCTCATTGTGGCGGACAATGGGCGCGGCTTTGACCCGGCCGATCTTCAAAAAATTCGGTCCAAAGAAGACCGAATTGCCCGCGGCAACGGCCTCGCCAACATGACCCGCCGCCTTGCGGAAATCCATGGCTCGTGCGATATTTGCTCTACGCCGGGCGTTGGAACGTCCGTGACATTCGTCGTGCCATTGCGCCCATAAATCATCTCGCTGCTCTGTCATCAAAAATTACGACAATACGAAGAAATCATTCAGGAGTATCATGAAGAGCAGAATGTCTATTTCCGTGTCCATAGTTGAGGACGATGCGCCCACGAATGAAATCCTGGCGGACTGGTTCCGGCATGCTCCGGGCTTTAAATGCGCCGGCCAGCATGAAACCGCGGAACATGCCCTCGAACATCTGCCGGCGGAAAAACCGTCCGTCGTTTTGATGGATATCAACCTCCCGGGGATGAGCGGCATCGAAGGCGTTCGCCGCCTCAAATCCTTGTTGCCCGACACCCAATTCCTGATGCTGACGGTTTATGAGGACGTGGACCACGTCTTCGACGCCCTGGCGGCGGGCGCCACCGGCTATTTGATCAAACAAACGCCTCGCGGCGAACTGCTGGAATCAATCAAAGAGGTTCACGCCGGCGGTTCACCGATGACCAGCAACATTGCGCGCAAAGTTGTCCTGTCATTTCAAAGGCCCGCCCAACAACTCGGCGAAGCTGCGGAACTGTCATCCCGCGAACGCGAAGTTCTCGAATTGCTGGCCAAAGGCTATCTTTACAAGGAAATCGCCGACCTGCTCCACATCAGTGTGCCGACTGTAAATACTTACATCCGGCGCATCTACGAAAAACTGCACGTGCGCTCCCGCTCCCAGGCCGTGGCCCGGTTTACCCAGGTCCAGGGCGCTGTCGGCGGACGACCGCGCAGCACTTTGCCGTAAAGGCCGGAGCGCGACTGCTTGCCGCGCCATAGTACTACGACGGCGGGTGTTCCGTCTGCGGAACCAGTCGCAGCACACACGTCCGGGATGCTTGCAGGAAGTACGGTGGTTTAGGCTTCGTCGTGCCGCTGCGGCTGGTGCTATCGCACACAACCGCGCTCCGCCGGAGCGCGACTGCTTGCCGCGCCATAGTACAACGACGGCGGGTGTTCCGTCTGCGGAACCAGTCGCAGCACGCACGTCCGGGATGCTTGCAGGAAGTACGGTGGTTTAGGCTTCGTCGTGCCGCTGCGGTTGGTGCTATCGCACACAGCCGCGCTCCGATTTTTGTCTCCCGCCCCCGGATGTCGTCAATTTTGTTGACATGACTTAAACGCCATTTAAAGGGATAATATTGAGCGATTTCACAGAAACATCGCAAAATCTATGAAGAAACTTGTATTATTCTCGGCTGGCATAGTGGCATTCGCGTTGCAAAGCGCTCCTGCCCAGACCCTTTTCACCACCGAAAACGACTTTTCACAATGGTCTGCCAATGCCGGCAGCACGGTCTCCGCCGACGGCTTATGGAGCGCTGATACCAGCACGATTAACGGCCTTGGCAACACTTCCGCCGCGGGCGGCACAGGCACATCCGGTTCACTTTCAATCACCTGGGCATCGGGTGTCGGCTCCTTCAATGAGATCGCCGCCGCACCCAGCGAGGGCGGCAATGCGGCGTTTCTATCGGCGATCGATCCCGGGTGCTCCGGAAACACTTCGGTCGCGTATTCCGGCAACCTTCTTATGGACTTTTCCCTTCCGGACAACGAAGTCGGCAGCAGCGGCTACTTCCAGTTGGGCGTCCTGTTGCAGTACAGTGCCGATGGCTACTACGGGACCTTTTTCTCCAGCTCAACGACGGACCTTGGCATCCAGGATGACAACGGCGAAGAAGTTTATCAGGCCACCATCCCCTATACCATCGCAGCCGGCTCGTTCAATGGATTTGGATTCGGCGTCATGTATAACAGCAATTATGCGCCGGATTTGCCGTTCCATGTTGACGACATTTTAGTCCAATCCGTGCCCGAGCCGGGCACGCTGGCTTTGATGGGCCTCGGCCTGGGCGGGCTGGCGCTGATTCGCCGCGGACGCAAGAGCTAAACTGGCCGGCTCATTCTTGTGGTAGGGACGGCGCGCTGCGCCGTCAGCGCCGCGTTCAGCGGCGCAACTGGTATGCCAGCCGCCTTTCCGGACGCGCAATTCCTTCCGCCCGCTTTATACCGACAGAGCGTCATTATTTTTGACGACATGCAAATTCGGGTGCTTTTCGATATGGTGTGCCACACGCAACCATCGTATGAAACGTATTTTTGCCCTTTCCATCCTTTTAATTCTCGCCGGCACAATTCAATCGCGGGCCACCTTGTTCGTGCGCGAACTGTGGGACAATGTCACCAACGGAACCCAGGTTGCCCAGGGTTATTATCCTCTGCAAAGCCAGGGCAATGGAACTACCACCTCCGGCCTGCTCGGCATCTGGAACGTGAACCCCGCCGATCCAAACGCCACCAATGCCCTTCTGGTCAACAACCTCAACGATTCCTTTGAGTATTTGTATTATATCTACCCCGACCTGCCGGTGGAGTGGACGGTTCCCGGTTGTTTGATGCTGCCCCAGCCAAATACCAACGGCTGGGATTCCGGAACCTGGGCCACCCGCTTAATGGCATCCACCTCGTGGATCCATCTCAATTCCAGCAGCACAAATTATTTCGCCTGTCGCTGGGTCAAACGTTCCTTTTTCTACACGGTGGGCGGCACCAACGGATATGGAGAAGACGACGCGGGATTTGGCCTCGGTTTCGCCAACGGCAATTCGTCCGGTTCTGCGTTCATCGGCATCGGCGTCACCCGGTCCGTTGCTAAGAACACCTACGACGGCACGGGATACACCAACCTCACCGGCTCCGCGGACATCGGCGATACGCCGTACATTACCTCGGGCACCCTCGGCCAGGCCGGCTATCCGGAACATCCCGGCGATTCCGGCGGGCCGTACTATGTCCGCGCCTATGCCGGTGACGGCAGCGGTTCGGGCGTCATCAATCAATGCGAAGGTTATACCAGCGGCTATCCGACCTCAGACAGCAGCGACCAATACATGATCGGCGGCATCCTCGTGGGCCGGATTATCACCTCGGTTGGAGGCGCAACGGAGATTGACGTTAAAAATTATTCCGGCCAGGACACGGTGGCCTTTGCCGTTGACACCAGCCCAAATCCCGCCACTGGATGGGACGCCATCTATTATTACACCAACACCGTCAACCTCGATTATCTCCTGGTCTGGATGTATGGAAATAATCATTTCAATCCCTGCACCATAGACGGCATCCGCGTGGCCAGCACATGGTCCGAGATTTTGGGCGAAGAAGTCGAGCCGCCCACGATCACTCCGTCGAATCCTACCAACACCTATTTCCAGGGCACGCCGATCACATTTAATGGGGTTGCGAACATAGACAGCACACCGCCCGCCGGCTGGTACGAATGGCTCTATAACAGCAATGCGACCCTGAATGTCGCCGGCCTCGGCAGCAATACCTTCGCGCTTCCAAGTCCGGTCATTGCCAACAGCGGTTATTATAACCTGGCATTTTCCAACGGCTGGGAATCGGGATCCACGCTCATTGTCACCAGTGCGCCGATTTATCTCAATATCACCGCTCCCAGCGCCCCGATTATCGTCGTCGCGCCGCAGCCGGGTGGCCGGTATTCCGTGCCGGGCGCCGCTCCCTTTACCTTCAATGTGAGCGTTATCGGGACACCGCCCTTTACGTACAACTGGTATCAAATCAGCGGTGGCGTCACCAATCTGCTGTTGACCCAATCCACCAACGCCAGCTTCACCAGCTACACTTTGACCGCCCCGATTCCCACCAGCGCCGCCGGCAGCTATTTTGTTAACGTGTCCAATCCCTACGGGGCCACCAACAGTGCTCCCGTTCCCTTCAGCGCCATGGTTCCGGCTGCGGGCGGCTATGCGGCGCTGGTCCTGAGCAACACGCCCTGGGGTTATTGGCGTCTGGATGAAAATTACGGAACCACCAACCTGCACGATTATTTTGGCGGCAACGATGGATCCATCCTCGACACGACGAATCTGGTTCTCGTTGGCACCAACTATGTATTGGGCGGCGTGTTTCAGGATCAGCCGGCTGCCCCCTACGCCGGATTCCCGGCCAACCATGTCGGCTTATTTATCCCCAATAACGGAGTCCTTGCCCGGGCGGACCTTCCCGGTTTGACCAATTATGGCCCGAACCTGACCTGGATGCTCTGGCTCTATGCGCCCGCCCCCAATCAGAATCCCTGGGGTGAACCCGGCTTCCTCTTCAACCGCGATGACAACAACGATGGCGGCTATGGCAATGCTTTTGGTTTGAGCTACATCCAGGAAACCAATTCGTCGGGGGCCGTGACCCAGACGGGCCAATTATGTTATCGCTGGGGTGGCGGCGCGGAAAATCCCGACGCGCCTTTCTACGGCTACTACTGGTACAGCGGCTTGTTCCCGCCGACCAATAGCTGGTACTTCCTGGCCATGGTCTGGACGGCGTCCAATAGCGCTACGATGTACCTGGGCAACAGCAATGGCCCGCTGACTTCCGCCACCGCCACCGTGCCGAGCATGGATCCAAATTATCCGGGCACCAGCTACCAGAATGATTTTCCCATACTGCTCGGGCGAGGCGGTTATCCCTGGGCTGAGGCGCAGGGCGATGCCTATGACGGCGCAAACGTTTATATGAGCGACGTCGCCATCTTTACCAATGCCCTGTCCGCCGCGACGGTTAATCAAATCTATTTTGCGGCCATGGGGGAGTTGGTCACCTTCACCAACTCCGCCGGCGGCCTGGTGCTGCACTGGCCGGAGGGCGCGCTGGTCTCCGCGACCAATGTCCTGGGACCTTACCTGCCCGTGCCCGGAGCCACATCGCCATTTACCGTCCAACCCGTTCCCGGAACACCGCGGATGTTCTATCGGGTTCAACGGTAATCCTCATAACCGGACTATGACCGAAGCCGGCCGCAGGACCATCCGACGGAGCGCGACTGTGCTGAAAGCCAGTCGCAGCGGCGAAATCTTAGATCGTTGCAAGGTTTACGGTCGTCTAAGGTTTGCCGCGCGCCGTCGGAGCGCGACTGCCTGCCGCGCCATCGTACAACGACGGCGGGTGTCCCGCACGGCGGGATCAGTCGCAGCACGTCCGCAAGCAATGAACCGCACCGTATGTGCAAGTCGTCCGGCGGGCAACATGCTGCGGCTGGTGCTGCGCACCCAGCCGCGCTCCGAAAAATCTTGTTCTGCGCCATCCCCAATCCGCGACCTGCAATCCGCCTTCACCCTCGTCGAACTCCTCGTTGTCATCGCTATCATCGCTATTCTCGCCGCCTTGCTCATGCCGGTGCTGCATTCGGCCCAGCTCAAGGCCCAGCGCGTCCAATGCATGGACAACATGCGCCAATTGGGATATGCCTGGATCATGTACCCCGACGATTGCGGCGGAAAACTGGTTCCCAACGTTTCAACCAGTTCCGGCGCCTGGCAGACCGGCCCCAGTTGGGATGGCCTGGCAAATTATATGGCCGCGGACGCGAACCCAACGACCACGGTCACCAATGGCCCCGGCCTCGTGGCCGACCACCAGGGTTTGTTCGGCAATTACGTGGGCAAAACGTGCGCCGTTTTCAAATGCCCGGGCGACACCGTGCCCGGGCCTTTTGGACAACGCGTCCGGAGCTATTCGATGAACAGCATGATGAACGGCTGGTCCTCGGAATCCGAATATCTCAACGGAAATACGACGGACGGCAACGGGAATATTACTTCCGGTTCAGGGCCGCGAGGAAGCGTTACCTCGTATCGCCTTTACCAGGCGGTCAGCCAGATGCTCTTTCCCGGGCCGGTGGACCTCTGGGTCATGATTGACGAGCACGGCGACTCCATTAATGACGGATTCTTTTGGGTCAACTTGCTCGATAGCAATACCCAATGGGAGGACGTTCCCGCCAGTTACCACGGCGAAAGCACTTCGCTGGCCTTTGGCGATGGCCATGCCGAAACTCGCGTTTGGAGCGATCCCTGGGTTCGCGACCATCCCGTTTACGGGGGGGCCGGCCAGGAAATACAAAAACCCCACGCCTCGTCCGGCCCGGATTTGCCATGGTTACAATCGCACACCACCGCCCTTCCATAATCATTGCATCCTTGCTCTTTTGGATGTTCCTGGCCCAACTCACGTCGCTCGCCGGCACGGCCGATGTCACCGTCAATGTCTCAAGCAACCTCGCCGTCGTGCCGGCCACCGCGTACGGCATTCATACCTCCGTCTATGCCAATAACTTTGGCAGTTCGGCTTTGCCTGGCGATTTGAGCCAGGGCGGCATCAGCGTCATGCGCTATCCGGGCGGCGGTTATGCGGACGTATTTCACTGGTCAGCGTCCCGGCCCGCGCTCGGAAGCGGCAATGGCTACGGCATGTCCCCCTGGTTCGGCGAGAGCGGCAATTATGGCTACATGGGAACCGATAGCGACTTCGGCAGTTGGGTGCGCGTGCTCACCAATGCCCAATGCCAGGCGCTGATCACTGTGGATTTTGGTTCCGGGCAAAAATGGAGCAGCAGCGCCGATGACAGCATGACTTTTCCAACCACCAACGCGGAACCGCCGGAGGCCGCCGCCTGGGTCGCCTACGCCAATGCCAATACGAACATTTACGGCACGGCCAGTGACGTCACACTCGGCTCCGATTCCCAGGGCAACAATTGGAAGACCGCCGGTTTTTGGGCCATGCTGCGCGCCGCCACGCCCCTGGCCACGGACGATGGCTATAATTTCCTGCGCATCGGCCGCAAAGCGCCCATCGGCATCAAATACTGGGAAATCGGCAATGAGACCTACGGCTCCGGTTATTACGACTCCGGCGGCGACAACGGTTATTCTGTCAATTATGCCGTGCCGTATCCGTACACCAGCGATCGGCGCTACGGCAATGCCAGCCTTTCCCCCGCCACCTACGGCAAATGCCTGAAGAACTTTTCCATCCTGATGAAAGCCGTTGATCCCACCATAAAAATTGGCGCGGTCGTTTCCACGCCGCCCGACGATTACAGTTGGGACAGCTATGATGGACAGCACTGGACCGACCAGGTGCTCATGCAGTGCGCCACCAACATGGATTTCGTCATCGCCCATTCCTATCCCTACAACGGAGACCTCGACAACGGCGTCGAAACCTTGCCCATCCCTGCTTCGCTTTACCCGGCGATGGTCAACGGCACGGGCGCGCACACCGACGGATCCACCGCCGGATTGAAGGACGAAATCGCCGCCTACCGCGCCGACACCACGAACGTTCAAATCTTCATCACGGAATTTGGCTATTCCGGGAGCCTCACCAATGCCGAAAATGGCGAGCCCATCACCGGCCCGGTCAACGCGCTGTTTGCCGCCGACAGCTACGCCACCTGGCTCGAACTCGGCGTGGCCAATATAGATTGGCTGGAAATGAGCGCCGACACCTACCTGGGCGGCAACAGTCCGCCGATGCCCGGCTGTGTTTATTACGCCGTGCAAATGGCGCGCGCCATGGCCGGCCCCGGCGACCAGCTTGTCAGCGCGACGTCCAGCGCCACGGGATTGCGCGTTCACGCCGCCGTGCAGCAAAGCGGAAATATTGGCGTCCTGCTTTTGAACGAAAACATGACCGGCAGCCAGACCGTGAACGTTTCCATTCCAAACGCAAATCTCGCAAGTTCCGCGACACAAATTCAATTCGGCGCCAACAATTTCAGCGCCTCGAGCGCGGACGGAAATATCCCGATTTCTTCACCAACGACCAACATGATTTCTGTGTCCGGCAATTCATTGAGCGTCACTTTGCCGGCCTATACCGTGGCCGAGCTGGCCATTCCGCTGCAGACCAACACTCCGCCCATCCTCACCGCCGTTTCGTTCAGCAACGGGCAATTCGCCATGCAAATCAGTGGCGAGACCGGCCCGGATTACGAAATTCAAGTCTCCACCAATCTGACGCAATGGAGCGCGGCGTTCATCACTAATTTTCCCGCCATGCCCTTCACGTGGCAGGATTCTGCCGCGACCGGTTCCGTGCGCTTTTACCGCGCCATCGTCGGCCCGCCCCTGCCGTAATTGGACGCCCTCAACCGAGCCGCGACCGCCTGCCGGGCCATAGTCCCGCTCTGAGCGGGACGACGGCTGGTGAGGGAGCGTCCATTTTCGAGCGAAAAACAATGGGCGTCCTTGCGCAAAAAGATCCAGTAAAATACCTGCGCAGTTACGGCCGATCCATAATTGTACCCATCTTTTGCGACTGTAACCGGACGATGTCGCCCCTGACGGGGCTTTTCGCCATTTTGCCCGGTTTTTTACAATTATTCCGCCCCTGAACGGGGCTCGCACCTGGCGATAGGACGGTTAATGGGAAACTGCCAGCGCCGTCGGCGCGACATCTTTGTAGTAATAACCCACGCAAATCTCGAGCCCCGTCAGGGGCGGCATCTTCCACCTCTTTTCCTGGTCAAAAATTGAGATGCGCCCACGCAATTGTCGTCAATTTTCACTACTTTGATTGAATGCTATTTGGCGCTATTCTTTAGCACATCCAGACAGTCGTCCGCATGAAAGCTATTCTCGATTTTTGCAGGCCCGACGCATGGAAGCCGGGAGCGGGAAGGCTTTGCCTTGTCCTCGCTTTAACCGCCGGCGCGGGATGCGGGAAGTCAGATAATACGCCGCCCCCGGTTGTGTCCCAACCGCCGCCCGCCGCAACATCCGTCGCTGCCGCGCCAACAACGACACCCCCGGCCGACCGGATGCAACCGTCGCCCCCATCCGCTTCCCCCAAACCGGGCCTGACCGAACTTCAGGTGCTCAATCGGGCGCTCGTCGGATGGGAAATGAAAAATCATCGGCATCCGCAGACCTTTGAAGAATTTGCCGGAACCACAGACGTCAAGATACCGCCCCCGCCGCCCGGGCAAAAATATGCCTTTGGCCAAAGAGGCTTCATTGTTCTCGTCAGTTCAACCCAATGAATCTTCCGCGCCATTTGCCATCAACCGCGCTCCGCCGGAGCGCGACTGCTTGCCGCGCCATAGTACCACGACGGCGGGTGTCCCGCATGGCGGGATCAGTCGCAGCACCTCCGCAAGCGGTGAACCGCGCCGTATGCGCAAATCTTCCGAATGCCACCCTGCTGCGGCTGGTGCTGCGCACACAGCCGCGCTCCGGAAAATTTTGTTCTACGCCATCCGCAATCCGCGTTCATCAATCCGCCTTCACCCTCATCGAACTTCTGGTGGTCATCGCCATCATCGCGATCCTGGCGGCGATTCTTCTGCCGGTCCTGTCCAATGCCCGGATCACGGCGCAACGCGCCCAGTGCATGAACAATATGAAGCAATTGGCCACCGGCATGTTTCTCTTTTGCGACGACCACAACAATGCCTATCCGCCCGCCGATTGGTATGGGTCCAGCGGGACGGTCAGTTGGGATACGCTGCTCTACAACTACATTGGCGGCGGCAGCGGCGTCCCCTCGACTCTTTTGACGGCCGGAGCTTATTGCAATGATTCGGTCAGCGCCGACGCCATTGGCTGTCCCCTCGGACTCAAGATTTTGGCCTGTCCGTTCGACACTTTTACGAAAGAGACCTATGTGACGGAAAATGACTTTTCCATCAGAACCTATGAAATGGTTGCCGCCGGACAAGGTTACGGAACGGGCTGGGACGTGCCCATCGCGAACGGATTGACGAGTATTTACTCCTCGGGCTTTATGGGTGTGGGTATCAGTTGGTTGAGCACCGGCGACACGACACCGGACATGAGTCCGCCTGGTTATCCGGTATCGGTGGTCCTCCATCCGGCCGGCACGATCATGCTGGTGGAACTGGCGAACAGCCAGGACGTCGAAGGAAATTCCTGGCCGAGTTTTTGTTTCGGCCCGTATTATTCAAGCGCAGGCTCCGGGCTTTACCAAATCGAGGCCGGCGACCCGCAAACTCCGCAGAGCCTGGCAACCACCGGCGCCAGCGAAGGCCTGCAATTATATCCGGCGCAACGCAACCGCTTCAACTACGCCTTCCACGACGGCCACGTCGAAACGCTCATGTGGCAACAAACCGTGACCGCCGCTCCCTCCGGCCCCCGGGGCACCCCGTCCACCGCTCCCAGCGGCATGTGGAGCCTCCAGACGGCGGATTGAGGGGCACGGAGAAAACACCGAACAACCAACAACGAACGGCGAACGCCAAACACCGAACATCAACTTAACGGTCACCTTTTTGAACAGGAGATGGCGGAGAAAACAGAGAAAAGGCAACGAAATTGCCAATTGCGCCCACTTCCACCAATGCTTTTTGATTTGGGCATTCTTATTTGCGCCCATTCGCAGAAAAAAAATTCGCCTCACATTGCACATCGTAGCAGCGGCTCGGTAGCGCTGCATTTTTACCTGTCGCATTATCTCTTCCATCTTGTTTTACTGCGCAAATTTTCGGCCGACGCGGACCGCCGCTGCCTGCCCGCCGCTGCAAGTCCCTATGCTTTTTATCGGGATAGCCTTGCGCGAAGGCAGGTTCGATGTTTCCGCCGCCCCAAGCCGCGCCATAGCTCCAGCGAAGGCGGGCGTGCCGCGCCGTAGCTTCTGAGCGAAGGCGGGTCAATCATCCATCCTCGTTGCCCGCCCCACTCTGTTTTCTCCGTTTGCTCATGTAAAACAAAACCGCCCCAAGCCCAATCAACGCCATTTCCCCCGGCTCCGGCGTGGCCGAAGGCGAAAACTGAATGTTATCTAATATAGCGCCTCCTGACCCCGGCCCCTCATTACACGAAAAAATTAACGCTTCCGTCTGACCCTCCATGGCAGAAGGAATATTCGCGCCATACTCGATATAATTCGGCCCATCATAGAGAGCCGAATATGAAAGCTTTTGCCCGCCCAGGGTAACCACGAGATTGGCAGCAGGCCCGGGCAAAAAAGCCTCAAAATCCAAAGATTCGGCGTTGCCCGGAACCATAGCCGTTTGGCTGATGGAACCGCCATCATATAGTCCGACGCTCAAATTATTTCCACTTAGCGCCAGAGAGCCACCTTCCCGTTCGACTGTTCCGGAGACATTTCCCAAAGTATTACTCACATAATAAATTTCCGACAAAGCAAGGCTACCCTCGTAAGCAGTCCAGTCCGGAAGGGCGCTCGTAACAGGAACAAGCTCGCCCTCGCCATCCGGATTCGCGGGCAAATCGTAAGCGGACTCAAAGTTCAGGTTCGAAAAACCCTGGCCGTACGCTAAAATGACGGAAGCAATTAAGACAACGGGCATCGTCGTTAGCCTTTTCATGAAAGCCACCCCGAAATGAGCTTTGATGTTTCCGCCAGAACTTCGCCCCTCCCTGGGCGCAGCCCGACTTTGAAGAATTCCAGGTCTCCGCGTCAACTCTATTGAAGCTTTGCTCACGAACGCCGATGATACGCTTATTCTTAAGCCAATGGATGCCAATTTCGCAAGCATACCTCGTTCCAACTTATATGTTTACGGAAACCCCAATGAATCCTTTCTTTCGATTTTTGAGAGACGGCCACTTGCGTGAAAATTTCACGCATCTGCGTGATCCTCACGCATCCGCCGGGCGTTCTCTCGCCGGTCGCGGGTCAGATACCAGGCAACGTTGAATCATTCAAAGAAGGTGCAGACTCGTGCTGCCGAAAATGAGCCGCTGAAACGCGAGAGTGATCTGCAAACGTGTGACAATGGCCGCTCCCTCACCAACCGTCGTCCCGCCCGGTGTGGGACTATGGCCCGGCTGGCGGTCGCAGTTCTGCTCGATATCCTCCGCTCAAAAACTAAACCAAGGGGAGCATACGCGCCCCCGGCCGCGCCGTAGTCCCGCTCCGAGCGGGACGAAGGCGGGTCGTTTCCAATGCTTCGCGACCTTCGCGGCCTTTGCGTGAGACTTTCCGCCGCCCCATTTAACCGTTTCCATCTGAAATTTTTAACTTTAAATTGAATTTTCGTTCACACCGGCCAGCCGAACGCGCTTGCGTCGCAACTATCTATAAACAAACAACTTATTGTGATCGAGGCGGCTAAAAAACCCTTCGTTTACTTCGTTCACACCCTATACCCAAATGAAATGTGTCCCGCTTGTCGCGCCAAAGCTTCCGAGCGAAGGCGGGCCTGCCTTGCCGTAGCTCTGCTTGCCGCGCCAAAGCGCAGCGACGGCGGGAGCAAAGGCAGGTTCGTTTCCCCGTTTCCAAACCGGCGCACAACAAATGTGTGCGCACGCCCGGCCGTCAGAGTCAGCAATTCAGCTTTTAACCCCACACTGCGCTAGGGGCGGATTTCAGCAACTCAGTTGCCTTTCGCGACGGAAGTTTTTGAGCGCTAACAGGGACAGAAGATATCGCCCCTAATGGGGCTTGGGGATTTTAATGGATCTTTACTACAGAGATGCCGCGCCCACGGCGCTCGGAACCAGCCATTGACTCCCCGTAGCATGCGTACGAGCCCCGTTCAGGGGCGGCATATTTGTAGAAAATCCTCGAAAAAAAAAGAGCCCCGTTAGGGGCGACATATTCAGAATCCGCCTGACAAAGATTGAGATGCACTCCCGCTCCAGCACAGCCGTGCTTTTTAATTGAAGCTCGGTCACACATCGGTTATGGATTGGCATGAAAAAATCACCAAATAAGGTCACACCGGAACGGATCATGCAGATGGCCTGGGGTTATGCGCCGCCCCTGATCATCGAGGTTGCCGTTCGGAATGGCGTGTTTGACGCGCTTCATTCCTCGCCGAAAACAGCCGCGCAACTTGCCAAAAAAGCACGCGTGACCGAACGCGGCCTGACCGCCATTCTGAACGCGCTGGTGGGTCTGCAACTGCTCACCCGCAAAGGCCATCGCTATGCGCTCGCTCCCGAAAGCGCGGCCTTCCTGGTCTCCATGCGCGCGCCTTACTACGGCGAGTTCTTCCGCCACACCACCGAACAACTGATTCCCAAATGGCTTCAACTCCGAAACGTCGTTCGCACGGGCAAACCCGCTTTTTCCGTGAACAATGAAAAAGACGGCGCCAAATTCTTTGCCGATTTCGTCGAATCGCTGTTCCCTTTGAGCTTTCCGGCAGCCAGCGTCCTCGGCGAACACCTGAAAATCTCCAAAGCCAGTACTCCCGTGAACGTGCTGGATATCGCCGCCGGCTCGGGTGTCTGGGGCATCGCCCTGGCCAAACAATCGCGGCAGGTAAACATTGCCGCCGTGGACTGGCCCCTGGTGCTCAAAACCACGCAACGAATGGCCGACCGGCACGGAGTCGGCAACCGGCTGACCCACATTCCGGGCGACCTTCTGGAAGTGGACTATGGCAACGGCCATCACATCGCCACGCTGGGCCATATCCTGCACAGCGAAGGCCGCGACCGCAGCCGCCGCCTTTTGAAAAAGGTTTTTGCGGCCCTGCGCCCCGGCGGCACGATTGCGATCATGGAATTTATGGTGAACGACGACCGTTCCGGCCCGCCGATGAGCCTGCTCTTCGCCGTGAACATGCTGGTGAACACGAAGGCCGGCGACACCTTCAGCTTCAACGAAATGAGCGGCTGGCTGCGCGAAGCCGGTTTCCGCAATCCGCGATTGCTGGAAGTGCCCGCGGTATCGCCGCTCGTGCTGGCGACCAGGCCGTGAGCCAAAGGCGGCATGAAAACCAAAGACCTTCGCAAGCTGGCGCGAAATCCGAATTTCATTCCAGGCATTTACAATTACTGCGACCGATGGTGCGAGCGATGTCCGCTCTCAAACAAGAGTGATGGCTCGCTCGATTGCCGCCTGGTCAGGTTTGCGCCAGTCACTTGGGGAAAACGAGCGGGATGAAATTTTAGATTTGCTGGCGCGACTGGCCGCCATCCGGCGCGAGGCGGAGAAACTGTTTCCCAACGCGCGGGCGTTTGTGCGTCCGGGATTTGATGAGCCGGCAAAGCTGCTTAAGATACGAAGCAAATAGGAAAATGAACGCTCGCTTAAACGGGCAAGCCGGCAGCATCTCAGTTTTTTGACGGTCGCCAGACGAGGTCGCCCCTAACGGGGCTTTTTCTCCTGCTTGGCCGGTTTTCTACAAATATTCCGCCCCTAAACGGGGCTTGGACGCGCACGACCGAATGGCCAGGGGGGAAGCCCCCAGCGCCGTCGGCGCGACATCTTTGTAGTAAAAAATTCAATAAAATCCCAAGCCCCATCGGGGCGACATCTTCTGTCTCTTTGCTTCTCAAAAATCGAGATGCACCAAGTCTGCCAGCCCGGGACTTTTCGATTTTTCAGGCCGCCGAAGACGCCAATATTTTTTGAAAACGTCCGAAAACGTCCTTCCATGCGCGGGCATTTTGGGGCTCGTAATGTTTCGCCTCGAAGGAACGGCGAACGATGGAACGGCTTTCCGGGAGCGAACGGACTTCGCCCAGCGCATACAATTGCATCATGATGTTGCCGATGGAAGTAGCTTCAACCGGGCCGCAGGCGACCGGGCAATCCAAAGCGTCGGCGGCGAATTGATTGAGCAAATGGTTCCGGCAGCCGCCGCCCACGACATAGACCCGTTCCACCGGTTTGGCGGTCAGCGCCGCCAATGATTCTTTGACCACCCGGTATTTCAAGGCCAGGCTTTCAAAAATCGCGCGCGTGTAGGCGCCGGCATTTTCCGGCACGGTCTGCCCGGTGCGCCGGCAAAATTCCGCGATCGCTTGAGGCATGTTTGCCGGAGCCTGAAATTCCTCGGCGTCAGGATCAATCAACGTCACGAACGGAGGCGATTTGGCGGCTTCATCTTCGAGCTCCTGGTAACTCACTTTTTTCCCGGCGGCTTCCCAGGCGCGTTTGCATTCCTGCAATAGCCACATGCCGGCGATGTTTTTAAGAAAACGGATCGTGCCAAACACGCCGATCTCATTGGCAAAACAAGCCTGCTGGCTTTCCGGGGAAATGACGGGGGCTTTCAGTTCGCGGCCGACAATGGACCATGTGCCCGAACTCAAAAAAACCGGTTCGTCCTCCGCGGCCGGCGCCCCCGCCACGGCCGAGGCGGTGTCATGCGCCGCCGGAGCGATGATTTTTAGTTCCCCGGCGCCGGTCTCCTTCGCAAGATCCGGCAGCAAATTCCCCAGGACCGTCCCGGGGTCCAGGAGCGGCCCAAAAATTTTACCCGGAAAATTCATGGCGCGGATGATGTCACGTTCCCAGTCGCGGGTCCGGGGATTGAGCAATTGGCTTGTGCCGGCGATGGTCCGTTCGTTGGCACGAACGCCGCTTAGAAAATAATGAAGCAGTTCGGGCAGGAACAGCAACCGTTCCGCCCGGTCGAGTCCGGTTTCGGCCAGCAATTGAAACAGGGTATTAAACCGCATGAACTGGAGGCCGGTCCGCCGATAGATTTCTTCGCGAGGCATCCGCGCAAACGCTTTCTCCGGCATTCCCAGCGTGCGCGCGTCGCGATAGGCAAAGGGCGCGCCGGTCAATTTTCCATCGCCATTGAGCAGCCCATAATCCACCCCCCAGGTGTCCACGCCGGCGGAAACCACGGCCTTGCCGTATTTTTTGGCCGCCAAGGCGATACCCCGCTTGATGTCGGCAAAGAGGTTTTCAAAATTCCAATGCCATCCATCCGCGGCCTTGACCGGGTCGTTGGGGAAGCGATGGAGTTCGTCGAGTTCCAGCCGTGTGCCATTCCAAAGCCCGGCCACCACGCGGCCGCTGCCCGCGCCCAAATCAATCGCCAGGCAAATTTTCGTATGATTCAATTGGTTCATTGAGCCGATGATTGCGTGTTTTGATTATGCCGGGGTTATGATAGCGGCTTTTGCGCTTGCAGGAAACAACAGATGCGCGGCGAGGGCGAATCCAGGCAGGGACGCCACGCTGCGGCGTCCGCGCCGCGCAGAGCGGCGCAACCGTCTGCAGAACAATTGCCCGATAAACGGACGTTCTTCCGCCCGCTTTACGGGCGGTGACGGCGCAGGGCACGTCCCTGCCACCCTGGTACTGTCACGCGGAGCAACGGGAAGCTGAATTTCCGTCGAGGGTATTGCGAATGAGTTTGGCGGCGACATCCGGCAAATACGGTTTGGACAGAAACGTGGTGTCTCCCGCGTTGCCCCATTCCTTGCCGGCCATCGCCGCGTTAAAACCGCTCGTCAAAATGACCTTTAATTCCGGGTCCCTCTTTTTTAATTCCGCCGCCAGTTCGCGGCCTGACATGCCGCCGGGCATGACCATATCGGTTAACAGCAAGTCAATGCGGCCATCGTGCTTATCCCAAAGTTCCAGCGCCTCCTGGCCCGATGCGGCGGCCAGGATATTGTAATCGTAGCCGGACAAGACGCGCCGCAAAAGTTCCAACAAGGCCTTTTCATCTTCGGCCAGCAAAATCGTTTCTTTTCCGCCCTGGACCTTTTCCGTCTCCGGCGACGGTGCGACCGGGGCGGCCACCGTTTGCTCGGAGGCCGGGAGGAAAACCTTGAACACACTGCCAAGATTGATTTCGCTTTGAACTTCAACCCAGCCGTGATGCTGTTTGACGACCGCATAAACCGTGGCCAGCCCCAGCCCGGTTCCTTTGCCCATTTCCTTCGTGGTAAAGAACGGCTCAAAGATCTTCTGGAGCACGCCGGGTTCCATCCCGCACCCATTGTCCGCGACGGTCAGGCAAACAAACCGCCCCGGTCGGCCATCCACATGGCGGCGCGCGGCCACCAAATCCAAATCCATGGCCGACGTTTCAATCAACAGTTTGCCGCCTTTGGGCATGGCATCGCGGGCATTGATCGCCAGGTTGATGACGATTTGTTCCACCAAAGCCGTGTCGGCGGCGATATGAGGCAATTGGGAGCAGTAGCGCGTTTCGAGCGCAATGTGGCCGCCCAACATGCGCGGCAGGAGAGATTCCAGGTTGTGAAGCAGCGCATTGAGATCAATAATTTTGGTGCGATAGATTTGTTTGCGGCTGAACGCGAGCAAATGCCGGATGAAACCGGCCGCGCGCTCGGAGGCGGCCAGAATTTGAGAGGCCGATTTGGCCCCATCGGAATCCGGCGGGGCTGCATTGAGCAGCAAACCGGCGTGCCCCTGAATGACGGTCAAAATATTGTTGATGTCATGCGCCACGCCGGCGGCCAGTTGCCCCAGGGAATCCATTTTCTGCGACTGCCGCAGTTGCGTTTCAAGGGCCAGGCGCTCGGTGATGTCTTCCACCGTGACAATCATTCCATCAATGCGCCCCTGGCCTTTGAAAAGAGGGGTGGCATTGGTGGAAAGAATGGTGCGCTGGCCGCCCGGAAATTCGATGACATGATGGATATCCAGCGCCGGCTGCGCGGAACCCAGGACTACTTTCAAGACGGACCGTTGTCCCGGCAAGGGACTGCCGTTGATATCGGCAACCCGCCAGTTCAAAACATTGGACGCGTGCTCCGGATGCTGGGAAAGCCTCAAGACCTGGCTGGCGCGGCGATTGGCAAAGGTGATTTTCCCGTCGCAATCCGTAACCAGGATGCCGGACGGGCTGGTCTCCATGATTCGGCTGACGAAATCGTGCTCCTGGCGCAGGCTCTCCTGGGCGCGTTTGCGCTCAACCGCAAAACGCATGGCGCGTTCGAGCGTATCGGCTGACAACCGGCTCTTGACCAGGTAATCGGACGCCCCGGCTTTCATGGCTTCGATATCAATTTCCTGGTCGCCCTGCCCGGTCAGCAAAATGATGGGCGCCCGATCGTTGACGGACCGTGTTTCGCGCAACAACTCAAGCCCCGTGCGCGCTCCCAGGCGATAATCCAGCAGGCAAAGGTCATGTTCCCGGCGTCCTACCGCCGTCAGGCCATCGTCGTAATTGTTCACCCAATCGAGGTGATACTGGCGGCCGCGGATCTGTAAAATCAGATCGCGGGTGATGAGATAATCATCTTCATCATCATCCACCAGCAGGACCTTGAAGGGCAAAACGCTCATGGTTCAACCTTCGTCCGGCGGCAGTTCCACCACCTCGAACCAATAACGTCCCAGGACCTTGATCAGTTCCACGAGCGACTTGAAGGTCACCGGTTTGGTTACATAGGAATTGACGCCCAAATCGTAAGTGCGAACGATGTCTTCCTCCGCCTTGGACGTGGTAAGGACGACCACCGGAATGCGCCGCAATTCGGGGTCAGCCTTGATTTCCTTGAGGGCTTCGCGCCCGTCTTTGCGCGGCATGTTCAAATCCAGCAGGATCAGTCCCGGCAGCGGCTCTCCCCGCAAAGAATCGTATTTGCCGCGGCGATGCAGATAGTCGAGCAGTTCTTCACCATCCTCCACGGCGTGAAATTCATTGGCCAGGCGATTTTCCATGAATGCGTCGTGGGTTAGTTTTCGATCGTCCGGGTCGTCGTCCGCCAGCAGAATTGTGATCATTTTTCCGTCCTTTTTCATAATTTACTTTCGTTGTTTGGGGTTTTTGGCTGTTTTACGGGCAATGTTACAATAAATGCGGCGCCCTGCCCCGGGACACTTTTGGCGGTAATCTCGCCCCCGTGGTAAAGGACTATCTTCCGGGCAATGGCCAGGCCCATGCCGGTGCCTTCGTATTCATTGCGCGTGTGGAGGCGCTGGAACACGTTGAAAATGCGGTCCAAATATTTTTCATCGAAGCCAATGCCATTGTCGCTCACGGTGAGTTCGCACAGTTCCTGGGGTCCGGCCTTGGCCTCAACTCTCGGCGGGATTCCCGACCAGGTTCTCGCCTCGATCTTCACCACCGGCGGAACGTCCGGGCGGCGGAACTTTAACGCATTGCCAATGAGATTCTGCAACAATTGGCGCAATTGCACCGGCTCCCCGTCAATCACCGGCAGAGCGCCCGGTTCCACGCGGCCGGACGTCATTTCGATCCTGCCTTCCAGGTCTTCGATGACTTCGCCGGCCAGTTTCGACAAGTGAACCGGCACAAACGGCTGCGCTTTGGTGGTGACGCGTGAAAACGTCAGAAGATCGTTGATCAGGTTTTGCATGCGCGAGGCCGCTTTTTGCATGCGCTCCAGATAATCCAGGGTCTCGGGATCGAGGCGGCTGGCGGCCTTTTCCCTAAGACGATCGCCGAAAACGACAATTTTTCGCAATGGCTCCTGCAAATCGTGAGAGGCGACATAGGCAAAATCCTGCAACTCGCGGTTGCTGCGCTCGAGGCGGGTGGCGGACTCCCGCAATTTCGCCTCGCTGGCCCGCAACGCTTCCTGGGCCACCTTAAACTCATGGATATCGTGCGTAATCCCGATCGTCCCGAGAATGTCCCCCGCATCATCCCTCCAGATGACTTTGCTCACCGCCGTCCAGCGCATTTCACTCGAATGCTCGCCCGCGGGAACGCATTGTTCCTGATTAATGACGGGTTCGCCCGTTTGAATAATTTTTTGTTCGTCCGCGGCAAATTGTTCCGCCACCGCCTTCGGGAAAAAGTCGAAATCGGTTTTGCCCTTCATTTCTTCCGGTGAATTCAGGCCGCGCCGCCTGGCATGGACGACGTTGTTCAAGATGAAACGTCCGGCCGCGTCTTTCACGTAAATCGCGTCCGGCAGCCGGTCAATCAAGGTCCGCAACAAAATGCGCTCGCGGTTCAACTCCTCTTCCACTTGCTTGAGCTGGGTCACATTCAGTGACGTGCCAAAAGTGCCGATGATATTTCCCTCGGCATCCCGCCAGGGCATCTTGGTGGAGAGCCACCAGGCGGCGGTCCTTCCCGGATATTCCACTTTTTGAAGTTTGCCGGTAATGGATTTACCACTGCGAATAATTTCCTGCTCGTCTTCATGAGCCATGCGCGCGTGGGTCTCGGAAAACGTGTCGAAATCCGTTTTGCCGATTAACCAATCGGCAAATAATTTGACGCTCGTCAGATGGGCCGGCCATGCGTCCGGCGCCACCTCCGGGTGCGCCGCCTGGTACCTTTCCCGGACGGTTTGCAGCGTGGATTCCGCCTTCGAATGGCTCACCCGCACAAACCGCGATTCGCGGTCCTTGAAATAAATGTTTTCCGGCAACGCCTCCAGCAATTGCCGGAATAAACGCTGTTCATAGGCCAATCTGGCTTCGGCCTCTTTTTGTTTGGTGATGTTCCGGCCAATGCCGATCAGGCCCGCAAGCTGTCCGCTTTGGTCCCGCAAGGGCAGCTTGCTCGTCAGAAGCCAGACTTTGTGGCCGCCTTCGCCAGGCAAAAACTCCTCACGATCAATGACGGGTTCACCCCCGATCACCTTTTGATCATCAGCCCAGAATTTTTCCGCCATTTCCCGTGGAAAAAGATCGAAATCGGTTTTACCGATGGCCTCGGCTTCGGTTTTGCAGCGGAGATTTTTCAAGTCGGCGGGATTGGCCAAAATTTTCCGGCCGGCCGTGTCCTTTGCGTAAATGCAGTCGGGCAGATTGTCTATCAGCGTTCGCAAGAGGAGGCGGTCACGGGAAAGTTCGATCGTTCGCCTTTGGAGTTCCGCGCTCGATGTTTTTTTGGCGCGGGTCAATTCGGCAATATCTTTGGCGAAAATGGGGTCCGGCAGGCTGTCAATGACCGTTTGCAGCAGGTCGCGTTCGTGCCTCAGTTGCGCGTTCTCCCGCGCCAGTTCCGCATAACTGGCGGCTGGAGATAGACTCTCCGGCCGGCCATTCACCGGACTGTTCGGACGTTGAATGGTTTCAACTGCTGGTTCCTGAATAGGTTCCATATGGCTTTGGGCCAATTAAGCAACTTGAATGCCTGCCTGGGATGCCAAGCTTGATATCGGCGCTTTTGGGGCCGCCTAAACCCGAACCGTGTTCTAAAATTGGACGTTTGAGGCGCTAGTGGACATTAAATGTCCCAAGGATAGCAAAAAAAGAGCTGCCGTAACCGTCACTCACTTCCAAAGATGTCGAAAAAAACATCATGCCGTGACGGTCTGGCCGTATTGCGGTACCAGCACCTCGGATTGGGGTTTCATCGCCCGAAGGGTTTCACCATGGGCAAGGCACTGGGATTCCTCGCCATGAATGCAGATGATTTTCTTCAAATTCCCGGAAATGCGCTCCACGTAACGTTTCAATTCGTTTTTGTCAGCGTGCCCCGAATAAGAATCGATCGAGGCGATTTTTGCGCGAACCTGGTGCGGTTCGCCAAAAATGTTCACGGGATTCCGCCCGGCCAGAATTTGCGCGCCCAGGGTATGTTCCGCGCAATAGCCGATAAACAGGACCAAATTGTTGGCGTAACCGATGTGGTTCTTGAGGTGGTGCCGGATGCGGCCGGCCTCCGCCATGCCTGAGGCGCTGATAATAATGGCCGGCTCCTTTAAGTCATTAAGTTTCCGGGATTGGCCCGCATCGCGGATATAAGTCAGGTTGGCCATGCCGAACGGGTTTTCCTTTTCGTGCAAAAATTTATTGATCGTGTCGTTGAAACATTCGGGATGCAGACGATAAATCTCGGTGGCATTGACGCTGAGCGGGCTGTCCACAAAAATGGGAGCGCGGGGCAGCTTGCCCGCAAGCGTGAGCTGGTGCAGCACATAGACAATTTGCTGGGTCCGCCCGACGGAAAACGCCGGGATAATCACTTTGCCTTTCTGTTGCAGCGTTTCCGAGACGAGGCGGCGGATGACCTCGTCGGCATGTTCACGGGCGGTATGCTCGCGCCCGGCATAGGTGGATTCGATTTGCAGATAATCCACGTTTTCAGTGGGCGCCGGGTCCCGCAAGATATCGTCGCCGCCGCGGCCAACGTCCCCGCTGAAGAGCCAGCGGAATTTTCTGTCGCCTTCCTCGATGTCCAAAATCACCTGCGCCGAGCCCAGAATATGTCCGGCATCGCGAAAAGTGACAGTCACGCCGTCCATGACGCGCGTTGGCCGCTCGTAATTGACCGAGACAAATTGTTCGAGCACACGCTCGGCGTCGGCAACGGTGTACAACGGCGGGACGGGCGGAAGATTTTTTTTGGCCCGCTGTTTGGAAACGAAAGCGGCGTCGTCCATTTGGATTTTTGCGGAGTCCACCAGCATGATGCTCGCCAGGTCGCGGGTGGCGAACGTGCAATGGATGTTTCCCGCGAAGCCCTGCCGGCGGAGATTTGGCAAATTGCCGGCGTGATCCATGTGCGCGTGGCTCAATACCACGGCGTCTATTTGTTTTGGATCAAATGGAAAACAACAGTTGCGGGCCGTTTCCTCCTCGCGATGGCCCTGAAACAGGCCGCATTCGAGCAGCAGTTTTTTTCCGTTCAGCTCAAACAGATACCTCGAGCCGGTGGTGGTGCGCGCCGCGCCGAAAAAATGGATTTGCATCGCCCAACAATGTTGGCTATCCGGCGCGACGTCAAATCGAAATGGATTTCACGTGACCCAACCGGATCATTTCGGCTCAGGGATGGCGGTAAATGATGCGGGCCTTGTTTAAATCGTAGGGTGACATCTCGACGTTGACTTTGTCGCCCACGGAAATGCGGATGAAGTTTTTTCGCATCTTTCCGGAAATGTGGGCCAGAACTTCGTGACCGTTGGACAACGCCACGCGGAACATGGTGCCGGGCAACACCTGCGTCACATTTCCAGTCAACTCGATTGGATCTTCTTTGGGCACAAGAAGCCTAAACCTTTTATTTACCGCACTTCCCAAATAAAAAGCAATTGTTTTTGCTTTGCGTGTTGCTTTGCGCCGGTCTGCCGAGTCCGGAAGACCCTAAAAAACGAGTGGACAACCGCCGCCAATCCGCTAAATTCACGCCCACCATGAAAAGTGAAGCATTAAACGGCATCCTGACTGTTGTGTTAGGCGCCCTGCTGGTTCTGGGCGTGTTTTTCGCGCTAAAAGTGGTTTTTATTACCCACGAACTCCGCACGCTGCAATCCCAGGCGAATTTTGCCAATACGGCTCTGCTTCAGACCCAAGCCGTCATCAATGATTCGCGGGCTTATTACAATGCCCATCCGGACGCGGACCTGGGACGCATTCTCCAACCATTCCAGCCCAAACCAGCCACCCGCTAATACCATGAACGATCTTGAAACTCATTCCTCCGAACGCAATTCCGATCTGGAGTTAGTCGTGGAATCATTGCAACGGCAGGTGTTCCTGCTGCTGCTGGCTCTGATTATCGTCGCGGCCACCGTGGTATTTTATCTTTGTTATCAATCGCGCGTTCTGGGCAACGATTTGGAAACCAGCCGTCCGCGAGTCAAGGAATTGATTGGCAACTATCAACGGGAGGCGCCGACCATAAAAAAGTTTGACCAGGACATCAGCAACTACGCGCTCACCCACCGGGACTTTGGGCAGCGGGTTTTGGGGAAGTACGGCTGGACGCCTGGAACGGCGAAACCGCAGAATCACTAACCAATTTCGCCCCGCACTGGGGACAGAAGTTCGATTGAGGAGGGACCCGGCTGCCGCAAGCGCCGCAGGCGCTGTGCGCTTTTTGATGGCGATAATGAATGATTAAATTTCGCGTGTAGGGAATCCACGGAAACAAATAGGCGTAGATGAAAACCGAATCCGTCTGGCGCAGCGCATAAACCAGGAGCAACAGGGAGCCGAGCAGGCTCAACCACCAAAAAACCGCCGGGACAACGACCCTCTTGCTCCTTTCCGTGGCATACCATTGCACGATAAAGCGCGATGAGAACGTGGCATTGCCCATCCATCCGATCACCTTCCAGACGCTCCATTCGATGTCCAGAAATTTTCCGGCGTGCCAAATAATGTCGTTCCACAGAAAATGAGTCAACCAGTCCATACTGAACGCAGTTTAAACCACGGGCGGAAAACGTGAAATGTCAAAATTGGCCTCCCTGGCCCAACAATCCAGTAATCCATAGAGCGGTTCACCCTCCGGCGACGATCTTGACGATTTCCAGCCTGTCCCCGGCTTTTAATTCGCGATTCGCGAATTCCGACGGCGCCACGGCCTGGCCGTTATGCTCCACCACGACGCTGCGCGGCAAAAGCTTTTGGGCCGCCAAAAATTCCTCGATCGAACAGGGAAGTTTGGCCGTAATGGATTTTCCGTTGGCAATGACGCAATTCATGCAAGCGCAGTATCCCAATCCTTCCAGACCGGTTCGTAGCCGAGTTGGACGATCAAATTGGCCACTTCCTGCGGAGAACGGTCATCGGAAACTTCAAACTGTCCGGTAGCACGGCTGTCGCCCGCCCACTCGCTCGCGCCTTCGCCGTTGATTCTCATTCCCGCCGGGAGTTCCACAATCTTTCCGCGGACGGTGTGATGAAGTTTTTCCCGGCCGGCCCCGGTGTAGCCTCCGGGTTCAGTGTGGCTGCCGGCGCTCATCATCGTGATGCCCAGCGGGATCAGGCCGTTGCGCAGGCGTGGAGATTCGCGCGTGGATAATACCAGCCCGACGTCCGGAAACATGAGGCGGAACGCGCAGATCACTTGCGTCAGTTCACGGTCGGATATTTGCGTGAGTGGTTGAAACTCGCCGGCACAGGGACGCAATCGCGGCAATGAAATGGTTACCTGGGCGCGCCAGCAATGGCGCAGCAAATGGGCCGCGTGCGCCGCCACACAAATTGCCTCGTAACGCCAATCGGCCAGGCCATAAAGCGCGCTGATTCCCAGGCGCCGGAATCCGGCGGCATAGGCGCGCTCGGGAGTGTCGAGCCGCCAGTCAAAATCCTTCTTGGGTCCGGCGGTATGCACTTTGGCATACACTTCCCGGTCATAGGTTTCCTGATAGACGACCAGTCCGTCAGCGCCCGCGGCCACCAGCGGACGGTAATCGTCCGTTTCCATCGGGCCGACCTCCAGCGAGACGGACGGGCTGTTCTCGTGCAAGGCCGCCACGCAAGCGCGCAAATAATCGTTTGAGACAAATTTGGGATGTTCGCCGGCCACCAATAAAATGTTCCGAAATCCCTGGTCGCGCAAAGCGCGGGCCTCCCGCAACGCTTCCTCGACCGAAAGCGTCACCCGCAGGATCGGGTTGTCCCGGGAGAAACCGCAGTAGGCACAGTTGTTGACGCATTCATTGGAGAGATAAAGGGGCGCGAACAGGCGAACCACCTTGCCGAAACGCTGTTGCGTCATTTTTTGAGATCGGACTGAAATGGAACCCAGAAATTCGGCCGCCGCCGGCGAGATTAGACAGGCGAAATCCGCCAGTGACAATTTGCTTTTCAGCAAACTGTTGCGGACGTCCGCCGCGGTCGCAGCCAATGAATGTTGGACAAACTGCGCCGGCGCAAATGATTTAAATTCAGCAGCAAAACTCACAGAACCATAATAACAAATGGATTGGGAAATTCAAAGATGAGATGCACCGGGATAGTGGGAACGTGCCGCTGCGGGTCCGGGGCCAACCCGCAGGTCGCCCCTGCCACGGTTCACGGTAAGCCCGCTTTCCTTTCAAGGATGCATTGGTACCGTGGACTAATGCGGTCATCCGTCATCCCAGGCAATCGGGCGATCTATCGGAGCGCGACCCCGCAGAGGCGGGGTCGCTTCGGCGGACGATGTTGTGAGATTCACGTACTACATTGGCGCCTCGGTTATCGTACGATGAAGCGGCATAAAGGCCGCGCTCCGCCCGGTTAACGGAAAGTTTCGCCCCCTACACAATCGTCATCGCCCGCCCCGGATTCGGCAAAGCATTGATGGAAATGGTCCTGGCGTTGCTCCATTGGGAATCACCGTTCCAGATTGAATAAAGCGCCTCCAGGACAATGTTTCCCGTTTGATTCGCCAGTGTTTTAACCCAAACCGCGCCGACTCCGCCGCTGTCATCCAATAGCGTAAACGGATTATCGCCGACCAGGATTCCCGGCCCCATGAGTTTGAACGTCACGGCGCCATTGGCAAATGGACGTGGCGCTCCGTATTGGTCCACCACCCGGAAGACCACCCGCGTGGCATCCGCGCCATCGGCCATCAATACGGTATTATCCGCTTTCAGGAAAAAGTCATCCTTGGCCACGTCTCCCGAAAAAGACCTCGAAAGAACCATGTCGGCGCCGACGTATCCGTCAATGCGGAGTTCGGGATATACCGCCTTGTTTTTGACCGTTGGGACCTCAATATCGAGATCACAGAAGAACGGCGGATATTTCAAGTGCGGGAAGCTGAAGCGATTCGGCGTCGCCGACGCCACTTTTTTATCGGCCACAAAAATGTCGAGCCGCTCGCAATTGGAAAAGATGGCCACGTTCCTGCCCGGGCCACGGGGCGTGTCTGGTCCGAAATCCCAATAAAAATTCGGCTCGATGACGGGACGCACGGTTGGGCTGACCTGGGCCTGATAAAAGGTCGCGCCCAGCTTGGGAATGCGGAAAATGTCCGCCACACCCGGACATTTGATATTATTAAAAGGATTTTCTCCACTCGCGTAATCGAAAGCGCACCAGGCAACCACGCCGGCGCATTGTTTGTGCCGGGCGGCCTGATCATGCATTTGCGCATGGTAAATCGCCTGTCGTTCCTGCCAGACAATGTCCCCGGCGCGGCGGTATTTGTGCCCGATGCTCGACCCCGGACCGATCAACTGACCGACGCCTTCCGTAAAGAAAAAGGGCACACCCGGAAGCGGAGGCTTCAATTCCATTTCGCCGGTTTTGTTATTTTGATGATAATCGTTAAAAGCATAAACGTCTTCCGACCATCCACTCAGCCCGTAACGGTCCATCGCGCCGGAAGCCGGACGCGAATCATCCAGTTCTTTGGCCGCGGCGGTCGTGCGCTTGTAAAAATCGGGAACATTCGCCGATTCATTGATCCGAACGCCCCAGATGATCACGGAGGGACGGTTTCGATCGCGCCGCACCATGCTTTGCACATTGCGCACCGCGAGGTCCTTCCAGGCGTCATTCCCAATGAAATGCCAGCCCGGCATTTCTTCCCAAACCATCAGGCCCAGTTCGTCGCACGCGTCGAGAAAGGCGGGGTTCTGCGGATAATGGGAACAACGAACCATGTTTAAATTAAAATCCCCTTTCAAAATCTCCGCGTCGCGGCGCATCACCCGTGGGGGCATGGCAAATCCGGCATACGGAAACAGTTCATGCCGGTTCAACCCGAAGATCTGGAGGCGCCTGCCGTTGAGAAAAAAGCCGTCCAATTCAAAACGCGCCTCGCGCAAACCCGTTCGCACGCGATAATTATGCAGCGGCGTGCCGCCGGAAAGCAGGGTCACGACGACGTCGCATAGGTGCGGCGCATGCAGGTCCCACAACTTGACGTCGCCCAAATCGGACAGCGTCAATTGGACCTGCGTTTCGCACGGTTGGTCCAGGGTGAAGGCTTTTGAAGCGCTGGCCAGGGCGCGGCCGCCATCCATCAGTTCAGCCCGAATTTGCAATGGCCCATCAGGAAGGACGGCTGCATCAACTGTGCAGGTGACTTCGATATGGCGGCTGGGTTCCGTGACGTTCACCGGCTTGGCGAACACATCGGAAATAAAAATGCGCGGCACAGCCCGCAACCTTACGGAACGCACAATCCCGCCCGGTTCGTAGAAATCAATCGCGTTCGGTCCCTGGGGATAACCATCCGGGGGGACGTTCAGCCAACGGGAATCAATCGCCACCGCCAAAGTATTTTTTTCTTTGAGCAAATGGGTGATTTCGTAATGAAACGGCAAATAACCGCCGCAATATTCCGGCAGGGCGTGGCCGTTGAAGGCGGGCATCGCGCGCGTCATGATGCCGTCAAAATCGAGAAACACGCGGCGGTCTTTAAACTCCTCCCGTGAGGCAAAATGGCGGCGATAAAGCCAAATACCGGACCAATCGGAGGGCGTCCAGCCCTCCCAGGACAGCTTCGAAACACAGTGCGGCAGCGTGACTGTTGAAAAGCCGCTGTCGGGATAGCCGGGCTGGAGGTAATCCGAGTCTCCATTCCATCGGCCGCCGAAAAGCCAGTCTTGATCCAGGGAAAACAAATAACTCGCCGCGCCGGATGGTGACGCGGCCAGGGCTTTTGCGGCATTGAAAAAACCAAGAACGGAACCGGACGCCAATGCGGCTGTTCCCAGCGAACAAGTCCGGATAAATTCACGACGGGAAAACGGATTCGAAACGGCAGAAGATTTCATCTGAATTATTTAATACATTGCGTGCCCCAAAAGAAGAAAAATTTAATGTCAAAACGTGAATTGGAGCGCCAGATAGCTCATAAAAGCCGGCGCTTCGGCGGACGGCCCGAAAATCGCCCGCCCGGCGGAGCCAATCAGGCTGATGTGTTTGGTGAGCACCTGCTGAAAGCCGATGTTGAAAAGAAGTTCGTTCTGTTGAAAGGTGTTCACAAAGTCATAATGCAATTCGCCCATCAAAGTGAACTTTTCACTCAATTCATATTCCGCGGCGATGCCCTCGAACCCCTGCGCGGCGCTGCGCTGGTTCCATGTGTACCCGGGTTCGGTGTAAATGTTCAATGGCCCGAATTTGTGCCCGATCTCGAACGGAACAATAACGCTCGTTCCTTCGTTGACAATTTCGCGTCTGGCCGAAGAAGTCGGGTTATTGAATTGCGCTTGCGGATAAACCGAAACATCGAGCCACGATTTTTCCTGGTCCAAAAAACGCCATTTGACGCCGAAGAGCGAGTCACCCAGACCGCTGCGGGCGCCACTATCGTCCGGGGCAATCTCATCCCATGAGATTTCGTAGGTCAATTCGATGTGGTCGCCGACGCCATAATTGTTGTCCATCAACGGTGTTTCGAGTTGCCATTCATGGCCGGCGTACTCAGACGTGATCGCGGCGTTAATTTCCCAATGGTTTGGTCCCGGGGTATCAGGGTCGTCCGTAATCAACGGCGGCCCGGCCCGGGCCGTTGCCGCGAAAAATGCAACGACAATTCCCAGGAGAAACGAGGAGCATACTCGTCCTCGCGTGTGCTCGACCGCGCCCTCGCGTTCGAGAACCTCACGGCTGCCCCATGCCATACACCAGAATCTTGAACGTGCCCGGAATGATCTTCGGGCGGTGGCGCCGTTCGCCGGCGGCGGGCGCGTTGGTGGAGGACTCGAACTGCGCCGTGGCCAGATAAATATTGTGCGTCTCGGGATCGAGCGCCATCGTGCGCGCGCCGCGCTGGGTTTCGAGCGTTTGGACGACGGTCAATTTGTCCGGCGAATCTTCATGCGCAATGGTGGTGGTGCCGTCGCCGCAGGAGGCAAAGGCCAGTTTGGTTTTGGGATCAAACGCATTCGCATCCACGCCATCGCCGATCGGAACCGTTGCGACCACATGGCCGTCGGTATTGTCCATCATCACCATCAGACGGTTATGGCAACCGATAAACAAACGATGATCTTTTACGTCAATCGCCATGCCCGACGCGCTTTCGCCCGGCGCAATCGGCCAATTGGTCACGACGCTGTGCGCCGCACCGTCAATCACCGCGACTTCGCTCTGGTCCTCGAGGTTGTCATAGACGCGGTCCGCCTTCGGGTCGGCCTGCGCGAACTCCGTCCGGCCAGCCAGGGGAACTGTGGCAACGACTTTTTGGCCTTTCAGATCCACCACCGTCGCCGCCTGGGCGCGCCCGCAGAACACATAGACTTCCGAATGCGCCCGATTGTAACAGAATCCGTCAGGACCTTCGGACGTGTCCACTTTGGCCAGGGTTTGGAGGGTGTTCAGGTCCACAATGCCGGCCTTGTTTTCCCGGCCATTGCTGGTGAGTCCCAGGCCGAGTTTCGAAGCAATGGCCACACCGTGAATGCCGGGCGTATTGGTGATGTCCCCGACGATTTGGTTGTTCTTCAAATCAATGACCACAACTTCCGTGGCATGGGACACAAACAGACGGTGCGTGGCCGGGTCAATGCTCAAGTAATCCCATCCGCCCTCGCCGGGAATCGGGATTTGCGTCAGGTAATGATAGGGACCGTCCGCCTGGCAGGTCGCGCCCAAAAAAAGTCCGGCTGCAGCGGCAGCCATTGCCGGAAACGTAGTGAGTTTTGTTTTCATAAGGATCCTTGAGAGCGTTCTCAATATTTCAATAATCTTTGCAAGGCGGCCTGTGGTCGGCGAGTAAAAAAACCCAAATGACAAAAAATTCATTTTGTGTTTATCCGGCCTTGATGTTCATTGGGGGAGCATACGCGCCCTCGCGTGTGATTGGGCGCGCCTCGCGCCCAATTGGACTGGTCAAATAAATCATTTCGGTTAGACAAAAAAGAAAACCATGATGACAAAAAATGCGATGGTAAAGGTGAAGGCCGCGCTTTGCGCGGGTTTGGCGGCCGGCTTGATCGCCGGTTGCGCCTCGATGAAAGAAGACAAGGCCGCCGAGGCGAAAATCAGCAAGGCGGACGCGGAAAAAATCGCGATGGCCCAGGTGCCGAACGGCACGATCAAGGAAGCCGAACTGGAAAAGGAGAACGGCAAATTACAATGGTCATTTGACATGCGCACGCCGGGTTCGCGCGAAACCACGGAAGTCAACATTGACGCCATCACTGGCGGCGTCATTTCGGTGGGACAAGACAACGATTAATAATCGGGTGGGGCGACCCTCTGTGGAGCCCTGATTAAATTCGGCGTTCAAGGTTCACGGCTTTGTCCGGTTCCAGCAAGGCAGGCATCCCGCCTGCCGGTTAGTTTGCAAAGGGGCAACAGGCGGCTGGAAGCCGCCATAACCGGCAGGCTGATGCCTGCCCTGCGCTTTTCGCAGTGTTCGATTTCGACCGGAGCGCGGCTGTGTGCGATAGCACCAGCCGCAGCGCGCAGCCAACCAGAGGTCTTGCGTATGGCCACGGCTCATCGCATTGCGGACGTGCTGCGGCTGGTCTCCCGATCAATCGGGAGACACAGCCGCGCTCCAACCGAAACAGGGATTTGATTTGAGCGCGAAAATTTGCGATAACATGACGTTATGCGCGTGCTGGTGGTTGAAGACGAAAAAAAAACCGCGTCGTTCATTCGTAAAGCGCTCCAGGCGGACGGCTTTGCCGTGGACGTCTGCGACCGCGGCGATGACGCGCTGGCGGCGGCGGCGGCCACGCCGTTTGACGGCATCGTCCTGGATATCATGCTTCCGGGGCGCGACGGTTTGAGCGTCCTGCGGCAACTGCGTGAGGGGAAAAATCACACGCCCGTCCTGCTGCTCTCCGCGCGCGGCGAAGTGAACGAACGCGTGGAAGGCCTGAATGCCGGGGCCGACGATTATCTGCCCAAACCGTTCGCCGTCGCCGAACTGGTCGCGCGCGTCCGCGCACTCGGACGGCGGGGCGCCGAGTCGAAGGTTCCCGTGCTCCGGGTCGGCGACCTGACGCTGGACACCATTTTGCACCGGGCGGAACGCGGCGGACAGTTTTTCGATTTAACGGCGCGCGAGTTCCGGCTGCTGGAATTTTTAATGCGTTCGGCGGGCCGGACGTGCGGGCGCATGAGCATCATTGAAAAAGTCTGGGACTACGATTTTGATCCGGGCACAAATCTGGTGGACGTTTATATCAAACGCCTGCGCGAAAAGATTGATGGCGGCTTTGAACCCAAACTGCTGCACACCGTTCGCGGCGCCGGCTATGTGCTGGCCGCACGTTGACAGTCAGTTGAACAAATGAAAATCCGGACACGATTGACCTTGTGGTATGCGACGATTTTGATCGTTTCGCTCATCCTCATGGGCGTGGGCACTTATCAGCAAATTGCCGAGCAAATGCGCCATGACCACCGGCAGCACCTTTGGGAACATGCCCTGAACGAGACGAGCGAGATGGTCTTTCAGGTCGGACTGCCCGCCATTGTCCTGGGCTTGCTGGGCGGCTGGTGGATCACCCGCCGGGCGCTGGCGCCCGTGACCCGGCTCACCGAAGCCGTCGAAAAAATCCACGATCGCAACCTGCGCGAACCGTTGCCGCGCACCGGCAACGGCGACGAACTGGACCGGCTGACGGAAGTGTTCAACGCCATGACGGCGCGGCTGGACGGCTCGTTCCAACGCATCCGCGAGTTTACCCTGCACGCTTCGCATGAACTCAAAACACCGCTGACGGTCATGCGCGGGGAATTGGAGACGGCGTTGCGCGAGGAAAATTTCACGCCGGTGCAACGCGAGCGGCTCCTGAGCCAGATAGACGAAATCGAGCGGCTGGCCAAAATCGTGGATGCGCTGACGCTGTTGACTCGCGCGGACGCGGGGCAAATCACCTTGAATTTGGAGACCATCCATCTGGACGAATTGCTCCGGGAAAGTTTCGCCGACGCGAAGATCCTGGCGCAGCCGCAAAATATCCAGGTGAATTTGACCGCCTGCGAACCGGTGTGCATATCCGGAGACCGGCATCGTTTGCGGCAACTGCTGCTGAACTTGACGGACAACGCCATCAAACACAATCGTCCGGCCGGGACCGTCACAGTGTCGCTCTGCCGGAACAATGGAACGGCGGAGCTAAAGATTGTCAACACCGGCCCGGGCCTTGCGCCGGAGCTGCAACCGCGCGTGTTCGAGCGATTTTTCCGCGGCGACAGCAGCCATTCCAGCGCGGTGGACGGCTGCGGCCTGGGCCTGAGCATCGCGCAATGGATCGTCGCCGCGCATCACGGCACCATTCGCTTCGCCTCCGAACCCGGCAAAGAAACCGCCGTCACGGTGCGATTGCCGGTGGAATGAGAAAACTTTTACCACAGATGAACACGGATTTTGACCAGTATCTTGCCGAACAGATGAAGGATGCCGGCTTTGCGGAACGCTTTGAGAAGGCAGGCAAAGCCTGGGATGTGGCCTTGCAAATTGCTGCTTTGCGCGAAAGAGCCGGCTTTTCTCAAAAGGACCTCGCCCGCAAATTAAAAACCTCGCAGCAGCAAATCAGCCGCCTTGAATCACCGGCGTATGAAGGTCATTCATTGCGGATGCTGCGCCGGGTCGCCGAAGCGATGGGCGCAACCGTTTACATCGTATTTGAGTCCGGAGCCAAGGCCCGTTCTCGCCTGTCACCCGCATCCCGATCTTCCAGACGCCTAAGGAAAATGAACCACGCATGACAAGCAACTCATCCGTCACGCCTACACACACATTTTCTGTGCGTGGGTTTGGCAACGGGGAAACGAAGGGCGGGACGGAATTTGAGCCGCTAATTGACGCTAAACTACGCCGCAGGCGCTAACTGAGTGCCCTGACAGGGCACAGGATATATAGCCTGGGGTAAGCGAGTCCGCGCCTGTCCGCCGGAGCCTTGGCGAAGGCGGAAGCGCCACCCCAGGTAGCAATCCCTAAAACTCTGCCGCCATTTGCGAAGTCGCGCGCCTGTCGCGCCGTAGCCGAGCGAAGGCGGAATAGCGCGTGTCTCATTTGCGGCCGTGTCCAATTGCGCTCCGATCTTCACCCCTCAATCCTCCCCTCCCATTGAGCGCGAGGCGCGCACGACACAGGCGAAGGCGCGTATGCTCCCCCTTGCACACACATTTTCTGTGCGTGGGTTTAGCAACGGGGAAACGAAGGGCGGGACGGAATTTGAGCCGCTAATTGACGCTACGCTACGCCGCAGGCGCTAACTGAGTGCCCTGACGGGGCACAGGATATATAGCCTGGGGTAAGCGAGTCTGCGCCTGTCCGCCGGAGCCTTGGCGAAGGCGGAAGCGCCACCCCAGGTAGCGATCCCTAAAATTCTGCCGCCATTTGCGAAGTCGCGCGCCTGTCGCGCCGTAGCCGAGCGAAGGCGG
>JASHPN010000151.1 GCA_030038175.1 Verrucomicrobiia bacterium | reverse complement strand
CCTTGTCACAATATTGTCTTTGGGAAAACGGCCTCCACCGAGAAATGGCTCGTCAATGGGAATCGTTTTTGGAAACCCTCGAACCTGGGCCGGAACTGAAGAAAAGCATCGAAACTTTTCAAATTGCGACCAGCCCGGCTTCCCCGGCGGCAAATGATCCGTTGGAACCCGGCCGGAAATTATTGCTGGATTCACTTTAAAATATTTCTCACGCCGGATATCCCGCCTTCACAAAATTCCGGATGACGGCGATTTCTTCATGGCCGTAAATCGTGTGGGCCTTCGGAAATTCATGCCATTCCACGTCCAGTCCGCCGGTCTTGAGTCTTTGGGCCTGTTCCTTGACGGGGTCGAACGGAATGAGCGGGTCAAACGGGCCGTGATTGATCAGCAATCGCTGCTGCTTTGCCACCGGCGAAAGTTCCGCCAGTAATTTCTCAATCTCAAAGACCCAGCCGCTGATATCCACCAGTCCCGCGAGACGGTGCGGATAACGCAAGCCCGCGTCCACCGTCATCAGGCCGCCCTGCGAAAAACCGCCCAGCGTGATCTCTTCCGGCGCAAACCCTTTGGCCACCAAATCGTCGAGCAGCTTAAAAAGCAGCCGCCGGCTCCGCAAAATTCCCGGCGCCATGTTATCGGGATAATCGAACCAGGAAAAACCGCCGTAATATTCATCCGGCGCGTTGACGAACAAATAATTGAGCCACGGCAATTCCAGCGTCTCAGGCATCCAGCGATAACCTTCAATGCTGTCACCCAACCCATGGAGCATCACCATCAATCGTTTGGAACTCTTTTCCGCCGCCGGAATCAATTCGCTAACCAGCATAAATTATTTGGCCCCCGCTTGCGCCTTCAGCGCCGCCGCCTGCCCGTCGAGCCATTGGGTCAACTCACTGCGCTGGTCCGCGGTTAATCTCGCGTCCTTGTGAATCATGGTATATTTCCCGAGCGGCATGTCTCCATCGTCAATCTCATCGCTCATGTCCTCGATTTTTTTTCGCGCCAGATCCGGGGTGGCGGGCCATTCGGACAAATTCACATGTTTGCGGCCATGACTGACATCCTGGGCGATCTGCCACGACATCGGGGCCACATAACTATACCACGGCCAGCGCGTTGCGTTCGAGTGACAATCATAACACGCGGCATTAAACATCGTCACTACCTGCGCCGGCGCTTTGGTGACCGTCAAAAAATCGCTTTGGATCGGCGGATTGGTTCGTTCCGGCTGGACGAGTTGCAATAGACCGAAGAGAACAATCAGAACTGCCAGGACCCATTTTATATATTTCTTAAAACGCATTTTAACATGGACGGCCATTTTTTAGCGTAGGCGGCCCGATTCCAAGCCCAAAATAGGAGTGTCAGGTGCCTGGAAAGTTCCAGCTTATCGAGACGGCAGTTCGTGGCGGATGAACCATCCGTTCCGCCCCCGGAATTTTGCGGATAAAAATTCTTTGTTTCTTCGTTTCTTTGTTGTTCAATTTCAGCTGCATTTTTTTATGGCTACGTTGAAACCATTTGCCGCTTTATTGCCCAAACCCGAACTGGCTTCGCAGATTTGCGAATTGCCCTATGACGTGATGTCTTCCGACGAGGCCCGTGAGATGGCCTCGGGAAATCCGCTCAGTTTTCTGCATGTCAGCAAGCCCGAGATTGACTTGCCGCGCGGAACTCCCGTGGATGCGCCCGAAGTCTATGCCAAAGGCAGGGAAAATTTTCAAAGACTTATTTCACAGGGCGCCCTCCGGCAGGACGAAAAACCGAATTTTTATTTATATCGCCAGATCATGGGCGGCCATTCCCAAACCGGCCTGGTCGCCGCCGCCGGTTGCGAGGAATATTTGGGCGGCATCATCAAAAAACACGAACTGACCCGCCCGGACAAGGAAGACGATCGGGTCCGCCACATCGAAACCCTCAATTCCCAAACCGGCCCGGTTTTCCTGACCTATCGCGCCGTCCGCGCCATAGACGATTTCGTGGCCAAAAAGATTTCCGGAAAGCCTGACATTGATTTTACCGCGCTGGACGGTGTGCGCCATTCTTCCTGGCAACTGTCCGCTCCGAAGGAAATTCAGTTCATCGAAAAGCAATTCGCCGAAGTTCCTTTTCTCTATATCGCCGATGGCCACCATCGCAGCGCGGCGGCCGCGCGGGTTTATCAGGCGCGCCAGGGCGCAGGCCAAAGCGGGCATTTCCTGACGGTCATCTTCCCCCATAATCAGATGCAGATTTTGCCTTACAACCGTGTGTTGAAGGATTTGAACGGAAACAATCCGGAACACCTGCTGGAAATTTTGGGAGTGGTTTTCGCGATTCAGCGGAACGGGTCGCCGGTGCCCGAAGCCAAACATCAGTTGGGGTTCTATCTGGGCGGGCAATGGCACACGCTCGGTTTTCGCAAAAAATTCCTCGAGTCCAATGATCCCGTTGAAACGCTCGATGCGACCCTGCTCCAAAAAAATATTTTGGCGCCGATTTTTGGCATTGACGATCCCCGCACCAGCAAACGCATCGCCTTTGTCGGCGGCATTCGCGGCCACGGGGAATTGGAAAAGATGGTGAACCGCGGCGAATACGCCTGCGCTTTCTCCATGTTCCCGACCGGCATCGAAGACCTGATGGCCATTGCCGACGCCGACGGCATCATGCCCCCCAAGAGCACATGGTTTGAGCCCAAGCTGCGCGACGCCATGTTTTGCCACATGATTTAACCGGTAGTGGGACAGGCGTCCCGCCCGTCAGTCCCGTGAACGGCGCCCAAACAGGCGTCGAACAGGCGGGACGCCTGTTCCACTGGCCCCACCGAACACATTTTGGATTCGACACTTCGGGTTTGTAATTCAACATTGGCTCGTGGCCAATCGCCTTCAACGTGGTTTGCGCGCGACCTTTCTGGGGATCGCGGTCAATACCATTTTGGGCATCGGCAAATTTTTGGCGGGCTTTTTTGGCCATTCTCACGCGCTCATCGCCGACGCCACGGAATCGTTTGCCGATATTTTTAATTCGCTCATCGTCTGGCGCGGGATTGTGGTCGCCGCCGCGCCCGCGGATGAAGACCATCCTTACGGCCATGGCAAGGCCGAACCCCTGGCCGCCGCGTTCGGCGCCGTCATGCTGGTAGTTGCCGCGGTCTGGATTATCGCCAAAGCCGGATTCGATCTCTATCAATGGACGCACGGAGTTTACCGCGCAAAACCGCTATGGTTTACCCTGGTCGTGCTCGGCGTGGTCGTTTTCGTCAAGGAAGGTCTCTTCCGTTTTGTCGCGCGGGAAGGCGCGGACACGGACAACGCCGCCGTCAAGACCGACGCCTGGCATCATCGTTCGGACGCCATTACTTCCGTTGCCGCGGCCATTGGCATCGCCATCGCGCTCGCCGGCGGCCCAAAATGCGTTTGCGCCGATGATGTGGCCGCCATATTCGCGGCCCTGATCATTGGATGGAACGGCTGGCTGTTGCTGCGTCCCGCGCTCGGCGAATTGATGGACCAGGCCGCGGACCCGGCAGTGATCGAACAAATCCGGCAAATTGCTTCCGGTACTGACGGCGTGGCGAATGTGGAGAAATGTTTCGTGCGCAAGTCCGGGCACCTGCTCTTTGTCGAAATGCACATCGAAGTGGACCCGCAAATGACCGTGTTGCGGTCGCACGAGATTGCCCATCTGGTGAAGGACCAAATCCGCGATACCATGCCGGCCGTCAGCGATGTGCTGGTCCACATTGAACCGCTCAAAATTCCCGCGCCGCGCAACCAAAAAAATTGAAACGTTTTCCGCTATGGCGCCGTCTCATCTTACTGTGAGGGAAACTGAGGGTTTTACATTGATCGAGTTGCTGGTGGTCATCGCCATCATCGCAATCCTGGCGGCAATCCTGCTTCCCGTCCTGTCGCAAGCCCAAAAGCGCGCGTGGACGACTCAATGTCTTTCCAATTTGCGCCAGATCGGCATGGGCATGAAAATGTTCGCCGACGACAACTCCGAACTGTATCCCGAGTCCGGCGGCGATATTTATTGGGGCACCAACGATCCAACGACCGGCAAACCCAGTTGGTCGCAGCAAATCTATATGTACACCCAAAACACGAATGTCTATAACTGCCCCGGGAACGTGCAGTTGCCGCCGGACATGCGGGGTCCGTTCAATTATTTCAACGGCTGTCGCGCTGCTTATTTGCAGGACGATACCTATGCCTCGCTCAATAACACGAGCATCCGTTTCCCATCCTGTTATGTCCTGAGCGGCGACACCTGCGGCATCCCTGACCAAACGGCGGGCGAAGGCGCCGGCGAGACCTTTGACCCATTGGATGCGGACAAGGATGACTATTCCCAAAACTGTATCGGCGGCGCCAACAACGGCACGCCCTATGAATTGTGGCAAATTCATTCGCTGGGCCAGAATGTCCTTTTCGTGGACGGCCACGCAAAATGGTATAAGGCATACGATCCAAACGAGATGACCTTTCATTATGGCTCAATCGAATCCTGGGCGGTCACCACTAATTGAATCTATGCAAAGGAAGAATTGTTCGATCTCCTCGATTATTCAGATTCTTGTATTTATCTTATCATTTGTCGCCGGTTTTTCCCAGGTCCTCGCTCAAACCAACACATTTACCGTAACCCCCGCCTCCGACCTTCACCCGCCGCGCCAGGTGCTCGCCTTCTATTATACCTGGTACGGTCCGGACCGGCATTGGGGCAAGGTGGACTCCGCGCATCATGACATCGAAGCCGCGCGTCATTACCCCGCGCTGGGCGCTTACGATTCCCATGATCCGGCCCTCATCGCCAAACACATCGCTGCCGCGCGCAAAAGCGGCATCACCGGTTTCATTTGCACCTGGTGGGGGCAAGGCACTTACGAAGATCAGGCCGTTCCACTCGTGCTCAGCGCCGCGCAGGGCAGGCATTTCAACGTGACAGTTTATTGGGAGACCGCTCCCGGCGATGGGCAATCGCAGATGGATCAGGCCGTCAGCGATTTGGTTTATCTCGTCTCGCATTACGGGACGAACGACGCCTTTCTGAAAGTAGATGGCAAACCGGTAATCTTTGTCTATGGCCGCGTGATGCAACAGGTGCCATTCGATGAATGGCCGGAAATTACCAGCCGCGCTCACGCCACGGTCGGCGATTTCCTGCTGATCTCCGACGGCTACGCCCCGCGCAATGCCGGCGTTTTTGATGGTTTGCACACCTACAACATCTGCGGCCAGGTGAAAGGCAAATCACCGGACGAGCTTCGCACTTGGGCCACCGGCTATTACGCTCGGGCAGTTAAAATCGCCCGTGATCACGGCCGGATCAGTTGCCTGGATGTGATTCCCGGTTACGACGACACCAAAGTCCGCCATCCCGGCCAGGCCGTGGATCGCCTGAACGGCCAAGTCTATCGCATCCTTTGGGAAGAAGCCATCAAAGCCAATCCGGACTGGATCCTGATTACCACCTGGAACGAATGGCATGAAGGCTCTGAAATCGAGCCCAGCTACGAGTTTGGCAAGAAATATCTCAAGCTCACCGCCCATTACGCGCCCGAGTTTCTCAAAAAAAACCAACTGTGAGCCGACTTCGGCCCCATCTCCATCATTGCCGGCCATGCGCTCTTGATATACAAATTTCCCCTTCACGGTGTCTATACTTGAGAGTTGAAACACCCTGATGATAGCGATCCCAAAATCAATGAAGTTGATGTTGCTGGCCGCTGGATTGGTTGTGGCTGGCTGCCTCAAGAACGGCGCGCCTGAATTTGTCCAGGACCCCGTAATAAGAGCGCAATTGAAATCCTTCGCCGCGGAAAAAGAACGGCAGGGGCGCGCTCTTGCATCTGCCGACGGCCAGGAATTGCCATCACAAATTCAAAAGCTCTTTTCCGCCATCGAAAATGCCAATTGGGCGGAGGCGACCAACGATTATGCAGAAGGGAGAGAGCGCCTTGGCCGTGATAGTGCTCCCTACGGAAGTTGGTGGCAACCGGTCTTGGAGGCTTATGGTGCTGCAGAGCAGTTTACCCTCAACAATGGAAAATATGCGTCCGCTTACGGCAATGGGATTATCCTATCCATTCCGCCCGGCAGCATTTATTTCGGCGGGACAGACCCGGGACGGTTTATCGTCACAGCCATGGAGAAATCACAAATAGACGGCAATCCCTTCTTTGGTCTTACACAAAATGCGCTTTCAGACGCCTATTATTTGGATTACCTGCGCTCCATGTATGGAAATATAATTTATATTCCCACGGAGGCCGATTCGCGGAAATGTTTCGATGACTATTACCGGGACTACCAGGATCGGCGGACCAAAAATGAGCTTCTGCCCGGTGAAGACGCTACGAACGGACCCGATGGCAAATGGCGAATCATTAGTTATATGTCGCTCATCCAGGTCAAAGAGCGGGTGGCCAAAGTAGTTTTTGATCGAAACACCAACCGGGAATTTTATGTTGAAGAAAGTTTCCCGTTCGAATGGATGTATCCGTATCTGGAACCGCACGGGCTAATTTTTAAAATGATTCACCAGCCATTTACAACGTTGCCCAGGGAAACTGTGCAGCGAGACCATGATTATTGGATAAAGACCGTGTCACCGATGATAGGCGATTGGCTGAAGGACGACACGTCGCCCCGGGAAATCGGCACTTTTGCCGAAAAAGTCTATCTTCACCACGACTTCGGCGGGTTTAGGGGCGACCCGGCATTTGTGGAAAACGTCTATTCGCAACGCATGTTTTCCAAGGAGCGTTCATCCATCGCCGACCTTTACGCCTGGCGCGCGAAACATGATAATGATCCGGTTGACAAACAGCGGATGGACACCGCCGCTGATTTTGCTTTTCGGCAATCCTTGGCCTTGTGCCCCTATTCGCCAGAGGTAGTGTTCCAGTATGTGGCGTTTTTAATGCACAAGAAACGATATTCCGAGGCTCTGGTGGTCGCAGAAACGGCTCAAAAATTCCGCTCTGAGCCGGCTGCGGATAAAATTGACCAATTGGTTTCTAACTTGAAGAGATTCCAGGCTAAAGACCCTGCAATTCATCATTAAAACACAATGCCAGCAGCAGGGGACTACGGAAGCCAGTTTCCCGGAACACTTATTTCATTGTCAAATACTTGACGCAACACGCAACCAGTAACACGAGCAGCAACGCTTGCGTTTCCCTTCCCTTCCCGCTTTAATTCCCGTTTATGAAAATTGTTCTGGCATATTCCGGCGGCCTCGATACTTCGGTGCTGCTTTCGTGGATCAAAGAAAAATATGACGCGGAAATGATCGCTTTCTGCGCGAATATCGGGCAGGAGGACGAATTGCGCGGCCTCGAGGCGAAGGCCAAAAAGACCGGCGCATCCAAAATCTACATTGACGATTTGCAGGAGGAATTTGCGCGGGATTTCATCTATCCCATGATCCGGGCCGGAGCGATCTACGAAGGCCAATATTTCCTGGGCACCAGCATCGCCCGGCCGCTCATCGCCCAGCGCATGGTTGAAATCGCCAAACGCGAAAAGGCGGATGCCATCGCCCACGGCGCCACCGGCAAAGGCAACGACCAGGTGCGATTCGAACTCACCGCCGCCTGCCTTGCGCCTGATTTGCAAGTTATCGCGCCGTGGCGGGATGCGCGGTATCGCAACGAATTTCCCGGCCGTCAGGAAATGATCGCCTATTGCGAGAGCAAAAAGATTCCCGTCCAGGCCAGCGCCAAAAAACCGTTCTCCATGGACCGGAACCTCCTGCACATTTCCTACGAAGCCGGCATTCTCGAAGATCCGTGGTTCAATTCATATGATTTGAAGAACCGGGACTATTTTACGACGCTGTCCGTCTTCCCGGAAGACGCGCCGGACAAACCCGAGTTCGTGACGCTCGATTTTGTGAAAGGCAATTGCGTGGCCGTGAATGGCAAAAAAATGTCGCCGCTCGGTGTGATGCAGGCGCTGAACAAACTCGGCGGCAAACACGGCGCAGGCCGGGTGGACATGGTGGAGAACCGGTATGTGGGCATGAAATCGCGAGGCGTCTATGAAACGCCCGGCGGCGCCATCCTCCATTTCGCCCATCGGCAAATGGAATCCCTCACCATGGACCGGGAAGTCATGCATATCCGGGATTCTCTGATTCCTCGCTACGCGGAGCTTGTCTATTACGGCTACTGGTTCGCTCCCGAACGGCTCGCGTTGCAGGCACTCGTCGAAGAATCACAGAAAAACGTGACCGGGACCGTGCGGGTGAAATTATACAAGGGCAACATCATGGTGGCCGGGCGAAAATCCCCGGTAAGCCTCTACAACCCGCACATCGCGACCATGGAAGCCGACCCGACGAAGGCCTACAACCAGGACGACGCCACCGGCTTCATACGGTTGAACGCTCTGCGCCTGAAGGTCGCGGCGAAGGTGCAGAAGGATTAACGATACAACAAATACGGCGCCCGCAATTTTGCAAAAGCATCCAGTCCGGGCTGATAGTCCGCTACGACTTGGTTCACTGGCACGCCTTGTTCCAGCGCTTCGCGCACGGTTGAATTGCCCAGCACACGATCAAAGTATTTGGCGTGAAATTCGAGTTTGTCGCCGTAAAGCTCTTTTATCGTTGCTAAAATATTGAGCGACGTCGCCACGGCCTGGTAAGCATTTCGGTCGGTGACATGGATCTGGCAGCCGCCGCAAAGCTTGCCCTGGAACTTCGAGAACGTAGGCGTAAACCAAACTTCCCGGAACTTCACGCCGGGCAAATGCAGCACGTTCAATTTTTCTGCCAGGACAAAACCATCAATCCACGGCGCGCCGAAATTTTCGAATGGATGCGTTGTCCCGCGGCCTTCGGAAAGATCGGTGCCCTCAAGCATGACCTGGCCGGGGTAAACCACGCAGGAATCGAGTGTGGGCAGATTCGGCGACGGAGTCACCCAAGGCAGGCCGGTTTGATCATACCATTCATCGCGTCTCCAATTTTCCATCGGGACGACCGTGAGGTTCGCTTTGGGATCGAGAAACTTGGCGTTATAAAGCCGGGCCAATTCTCCCATCGTCATCCCGTGTCGCAACGGAATCGGATAGGCGCCAATGAACGAACTGTATTTTGGATACTCCAAAATCGGGCCCTCCATCGCCACGCCGCCGATGGGATTGGGCCGGTCCAGCACGATGAAAGGGATACCCGCCTTTGCGCACGCCTGCATGGTGTAGGCCATCGTGGATTCAAACGTGTAAATGCGGGTGCCGACGTCCTGCAAATCCAGGACCATCACGTCAATCCCGTTCAGCGAGCCGGCCACGGGTGTTTTGCCGGCGTGCTGCGTATCATAAGAGCGCATGTATTCGTCAATATTCGTGAGCATGTCGCCGGGCGGTCGTTCCGTCTGTCCGTAAAGGCTGAAAACCGGCAGATGATAATGATTATCGTAATAAAACGGCACCGTCTGCCCTGCCTGCGCATCGCCGCGCACGCCATGCTCCGGCCCGTAGAGAGCGACGAGCTTCACGTCCGGATGCGACTGAAACAATCCAACGATGCTGTCCAAATGCGAATCCACGCCGCTGGGATTGGTGATCAAACCGACGCGCTTGCCGCGAATCAGGTCCATGTGTTTCTCGAACAAGACCTCCACGCCGGTTTTAACGGGCGCATATTGATTCTTACCGCCGGCGGCAAGCCCGCTTTCGCATTGGCAGCAACAGTTTTTATGCGCGGTCTGGCAACCGGCGAGGAGGGCGGCGAAAATGAGCAGAGAAAAATAATAGGTTTTCATTTATAAATGGCATGTCATGTTTTTATTTCAATGTTTTCGCCAGGATATTCTTCACAAATTGCGGCATTTCCAAGCCCGCTTTAACGGCGTCCATCCTTAGCTTTTCATATTGGATGATTTCTTCGCCTTCCCAAATAAGGTCAATCCGGCGAATCTGCCGCATCGCAACATGGGAGTATTTTTCGGGATAGGCCCAGTAGCAGGAGAGACAAATATTTCTATCCTTGACGCCTTTCCAGTTTTCACAGTGTTCACACGACCAGGATTTCGCGCGATTTGCCGATCCGCAGAGAAGCATGAAATCTTCGGCTTTAAGCTCATCGCTGTCACCGGCAACTTCATAAGGGACTCGATGGTCGATTTGTAAATAATTCGCCGGCAATGTTTCTAAATAAATAAAGCACCGGCAACCGTATTTCTCGATGAGTTGCTCTTTGATTTCTTTCGACAAGCCGGTGCGACCGCCGAATCGGCGGAATTGCTTTTTGGTTTGTTCTGCAAAGCGGTAAGCCGCAATCTTTCTCCCGCCGGCTGACTCCACGCGAAATGTTTCAAGCTGGATGCCCAACTCACGAACATCGCGCGCCGCCCGAGGCGGATGGTCATAACCATAAGTGGTTTTTAGTTGCTCAGTAGTGATATGACCGTGTTTAAGGATGTGGTCAATCACGGTCTTGGGGCGTTTTGCTGTGACGGAAGCGCACAGTTCAAGAAATTCTTTTGGATATTTTTGTTTTTTTCCCATAAGGCGGACGTGAGTCCATGAGTTGCATCTGCTCCGCATGCCGTCGGCGGTGGACCTTCGGGCTCGCTTCCATTTCCTCTGCCAGTGCTGGCGAGAGGTACAGGGATTCGACAGTCATTTCATTGCGCCCTAGCAATGTCGCCTGTGATGAACGGCCAGCTTCAATCTCTACCAGCGTTAGATTCAAATGCGACGGCAGAGGCTTGCCGTAGATGCGGCTTCCAAGACGACCGTCGTAACTGACGAAGTAGCGAACCGAATCTTCATTCAGCTTTTCCAACTCAGCGACAAATCCGTCAAACGAAATTCCGGCAAAATACCGCGAATCGCGCTCGCCGCAAACGCCCTGATAAGGCGGATCCATATAGACCACGTCATCTGGCCGGACGTTGGCGAGGACGTCTTCGTAACTGATGGAAGTGACCATAGTTCTTCCCTTTAACAACGCGGAAATAACCGCGATGTTTTTTCTCATGGTTTTTGGCTGCGTACCTAACCGGCGTTTATCGGGGCTTTGATTGAACAATCCTTCGCCGTTATAACGTACTGCGCCCTTCACGCACCGCGCGAGCAAATATAAAAGCAGCCGTGGGTCATGGTTCCGATTGAACGATTCACGCACCTGGTAATAGTGTTCCAACGCATCTTCGTGATCTTCCCGCCAGAGTTCTTCGTAAAACCCGGAAAGCTCCTTTGGACTATTAACCATTGCCGTAAGCAATTCCGACAAGGGCTTATTAAAGTCATTTAACCAAAATTCCTTTGCCCGGCCATGCGCGGCCGCGGCAATTGAAACTGCAGCCGATCCGCAAAACGGTTCAATCAACCGGCGCGTGTTGGCCGGCAAATACTTGAGAATCAATGGCGCCAACGCCCGTTTGCTGCCTTGATATTGAAATGGTTGCGGGAGTGACACGATTCGGAATAAACATCTAGCCTTTATTTATCCTCAAAACAACTCGTTTCAAGGAATTTCTGAAATTGGCTGCGCTTGTAGGGGGTTTCGTCATGAGGGAGGTCCGTATGGAGAAAGACAAATTTGTTGGACTCCAAATCCTCCCGAGTCGCGTTGGTGTCTTCGCCGGCAAAAAAGGCGATCCCATGGTCTTTCAACCAGGTTTCCAAATCCGCCGTTTCATACTCCGTGCCGCCGTGGTCGGTATAAATGTTCAGCAGCCGCCCATTTTCGGCCTTTTGCCAGGCGACAAAGTTTTCTGTGCCAGCGTAAAGCGCGTCAAACAACCAAACCTCGCGGATTTGGTCCGACAGACCGCCGTGATTGACAATGGACGCCATCGCTCGATATCCGCCGCTGTGACCGGACAAAATGATATTGCCGATTTGCACGTTCCCCTGCTGCAACGTGCCGTTGTCCTTAAGTGTCCTCACCACGTCCGCCATGAACCTGGCGAAGCCGTTAGTATCTTCGAGTTTGCCATCGAACGAATCGCGCGCATTAAAGGGTCCTTGTGGAATGACCAGAATGGCGTTTTTGTCAGCAGTGCTGAATTGCTCGATTAGTTTGTAATGTTGCAAGACGGCCGGCACGGTGCCGCTCCAGCCATGGAAGTGCACAAGAAAATCCACCTTGTCGGTTTCGCGAAAATTTTTCGGGATGAAGATCGCGACCGTACTGTTCGAATAATGAATGGCCGCGGAAAAGAATTGAGTGTGGTCCTTGTTCCAATGCCCGTCGGCACGGGCCGGATGAGGAAAGGGCGCGCTCGCGAGATTGGCAAAGAGCAGGCGCCCGTAGGGCGCGAATTGTTCCTCCTGGGCGGCGTGAGCGGGAAGCGAGCTGCCGGAAAAATCGGCGAGCATCAGGGCAATGCCGTCCAATGCCTCGTGGCTGCTAAAATCCGGCGGCGCCTCATAACGATTGAGCAGGAGGCTGAAGGCCAGGTGTTCGCCCGCGGCATCCGTCACGTAACCGGAAAGGGTCGAGGCCCAATGGAGCGTGCCGGTTTTGGCGCGAAGATTTCCGGCGGCAGGCGTGCCATGAAGCCGATGGCGCAGGGTGCCGTCCACCGCCGCAATCGGCAATGCGTCCATGAAATCCTGCGAGGCAGGATGCCGTGACATGTATTGCAGGAGGGCCACGAAAGAATTTGCCGTGGCCATGTTGTTGTCGGAAAGGCCGGAACCTTCGTCGAAGCGCACTTCATCCGCCGGCAAATCATTGGTATCCAAAAATTGGTGAAGCGCTGCCAGTCCAAGGCTCTCGGAAGAGCGCCACGGGGGCATATTCGTCGTGCGCGTGGCTTCGCCCACGTCCGCCAGCACGGTGTCGTTTTCCAGGTTTTGGGAGGGTTTCATGTAGTAACGGATGACTTCCCGCAACGGCGGCGAAAGCACTTCGCTAATTTTGACCGCATCGAGCGGCAGCGAAAACGTTTGGGGCCAGGCGATGCCGCGGACTTTGCCGGAAACTTTGATTCCATGTCGCGCCAGGTCCTCTTTCAGGGCGGCAGCAAACCATCGCGCCGGGTCCAAAACCGGAACGTCCAAAATCTCATTCGTGCCATCTAACGGAAGCTGGCCAAAGACATAGATTATTTTCTGGCCGAACGGCATGTAATAGTCAATGTGACGCCAGCCGCCGGCCGAAACGGTGGTGGTGAGATTGCTAAAGACCAGGTTGGCGTCTGGTTGAAGCACGGTCAGGCTGCATGGCATGCCAACCGTCGTGGGTTCGACGCGGACGTGCGCCAAGCCGTCGTCGAGTTGCAACGCCGAGACGTAAGGGCATTCACCGTTTTGAAAATCGTCAATCATCATGCTGCCGCCGGTTGGTTCGCCATGAAAATAAGTGGCGTCCGCGATCAAGTCGCCCGTGACCTTGTGAACGCCGGCATTGGTGAGCGCATCCACAAACGGCTCAAGGAAGTCCCAAAAATTGTCGCCAAAACGGTGGGGATTCCAGGTGGGATCGCCCCGGCCGGAGATGATCAAATCGCCGCGGACCGTGCCGAAGCGATTGGGCCGGGCGGTGGCATAAATCGGCGTGGCAATCCGGTAATCGCCGCCGAAATGGTCCAGCGCAAGCGCGCCGGTATAAAGTTTGCAATTGGACGCCGGGCTCATGAGCCGGGCGGCGTTGGTTTGAAAAAGTGTTTGTCCCGTATCGAGCGAGACGATTTTGATTCCCCAAAGCGCGCTGTCGAATTGCGTCGCCGCCAAAAACGTGCTGATCTTCTGCTGAAGGCCGGCAAGCGTGGGGATGGTATTAGTTTGGCCGGCGATGGCCGGCCGCGCCAGCAGGCAAACAGCCATTGCGGCGACTGCGATGCGTTTGAATAGAAAAGCCCCGTCCTGTGAACGGTCCATGCCCATCGCGTCATTTATACATAAACCAACTTAAATGAACACATAATTTTATTGGCGGTACGGATGGGGGCGCATCTTAGTTTTTAAAAGGTAATGAGGCAGAAAGATGTCGCCCGACGGGGAATGGCGCTCAGATCAGGGATTAAGCCGGCAAATTGTTCCAGTATGGCGGCCTGCGAATCAGAGTATGCCGCTCCTACGGAGCTTGGCGTTGTTGAAGCGTTCGGTTCTACAGATATGTCGCGCCTACGGCGCTGGTCATTTACCACTGACCGTCCCATGAAGGCGTGTAAGCCCCGTCCAGGGGCGGCATCTTTGTAGAAAATCCGCCTATACGAAACACAAGCTCCGTCAGGAGCGACATAATCCGATTATAATTACACAAAACGAGATGTGACCTGCTAAATTTATGCGCCTTCACTCTTTTGCAATCGCCTGTTATAATGGCCGGAGGCAAACGGCATGATCGAGAATTTTAATTTCGGGACTTGCACCTCTTTTCAGAGAGAAGAATCCTGCACCAAGGAGGGAGTGCTTTCCTCTTTCGATGAAGTCGCAATATGAGTCCCAACGTCCATTCTTCCAAAATTATTTTCTATGCCATTCTAACGTGCCTGTGCGCTTGTGCGGGGTGTGGAAACAATCCGGACACGGACCAAAAGCTGATCGCAATTTTTTACGCCCATCGTGATGGAATTCCCTTGACGAATCTGGATAACGCCGGGGAATTACCCGCCAACTGTTATATGCGGCCTATCGAATCGAATTGGTTCATCGCATATCACCGAGACGAAGATTGATTTTCATTTGAGGAAGATGGAACGGACGAGATTTTCATTTTCGGTTGCACAATTACCAGGTTGCGCGAAGCTTTTGGTATGGCAGCGCAATCTGAAACGGACAATCCCAGGCCGCGAGCGCATTGGTTTCAAGTGATTGTGATTGGGCGCAATCCGCGCAAGACCCTGGTTCGCGCCGTCATTGTCGGGGCGTTATGCTACGCTCTCTTTCATTTTGTTCTGCTCCCGGTTCGGGTGGATGGCATCAGCATGGAACCCACTTACAAAGACCGTTCCGTCAATTTGGTGAACCGCCTGTCTTATCTCCGGCATCCGCCCAGGCGCGGCGATATTGTGGCCGTGCGCGCCTGGGCGGGGTTGCACTTGATGCTGATGAAACGCATCATCGGGTTGCCCGGTGAAACTGTGGCCTTCGACCATGGCCGCGTGCTCATCAACGGCCGGCCCCTCGACGAACCCTACGAGAAATGGCAAAGCGATTGGACCGTTCCGCCGGAAAAACTCGGCACGAACCAATATCTCATCGTGGGCGACAATCGCACCATGCCGCCGCAGGACCATACCTGGGGACGGGTGGACCGCGATCGGATTGTCGGAAAAGTCCTTTTATGAAAACAGTTCAGCGTATCATTGTCCTGATTGTCCTGGCCGCACTGGCCTATTGGCTATGGACGATTTTATTTCCCAGCCCGGAAAAAGCGATTCGCAAACAACTTATCAATCTGACCCAGGACGTCTCATTTTCGGCAGCCGAGAACAACCTGGTAAAGATGGCCCGCGCGCAGGTTGTGGCCGATTTTTTCTCCAGCAACGTGGTCGTCAACATCAACGTGCCCAATCACGAGCAGCAAACCTTGGCCAGCCGGGCCGAAATCACGCAGGCGGTCCTGATGTCGCGCCAGACGCTGTCCGGGCTGAACGTAAAAATGCCGGACATTAACGTAACGGTCGCGCCGGATAAAACCTCAGCCACGGCGGATGTCACGGTGGAAGCGGATGTTTCCGGGGAACACGACGCCATCGTGCAGGAAGTGAAGTTTACCTTCGAGCGCGTGGACGGCCATTGGCTGATCAACCAGATGGAGA
>JASHPN010000150.1 GCA_030038175.1 Verrucomicrobiia bacterium | reverse complement strand
CAATGAAAGAAAAAGACTGGTGACTGCCGCAAGAAGCCCGACAGAAAATATCGGCCTGGATCGCTGAAAGTTCGCGCACAAACGTTTCATGGCAACATTGCTACCCTAACGCCGTTCATCGTGATGTCAAGCCCGGGTGGAAGGTCCAGGAGCGCGGACCGCCGGGTCCGCCGGGTCCGCGAGTCGGTGATGTAAACATCAGTCAGGCGTCACTTCACACTTGCCGTTTATCGCACCGTGGCACATTTTTTGGACGGCCGGCACGCTCGCGATGTGCGATAACACAGAAGACCATATGATTACCTCGATTCATACTTTGATTTATTCTGACGATTCCAAGGCGACCCGCGCGTTCTTTCGCGATGTTCTGGGGTGGAAGTATGTGGCCGAGGATTTCGACAATGATTGGCTCATTTTCAAATCCGGTCCAAGTGAGTTGGGCGTGCACCCTACCCACAGCGAATGGGAAGGAAAAACCTACGATTTTCCCCGCCACCATTCGATCTCGTTAATGTGCGATGACCTTGATAAGACGGTTGCCGAGTTGCGGGCCAAAGGAGCGCAATTCCGAGGCCCGGTCCAGCACCACGCCTATGGCCACATCATCCTGATGATCGTGCCCGGCATAGATGACATCCAGTTGTATCAGCCAACCCATAAGCTGGCGTATAACCTGTAGTTCCGCAGCCGCGATTGCATTTGGCACCTTCATACGATTCCTTTCGTCACCGCAGGCTCTCGCCACTCTTTTGTCCCGAGAGGGACGTTTGAGAATAGCCCGGTGTTTCAACGCCGGGAACATGGGAATTGGCCGTGAGTCCCGAAGGGACGATTGGAACCGTCAACAGGCAACGTTGATCAAACCGAACTCAGTCCCTGACGTGATTCAGCCGTCCCTTCGGGGACTGATAAAACCATGGCTGACGCTCCCCGGCATTGAAATGACGGATTTTTCCATTTATCCCTTCGGGATTAAAACCCTGTCCATCGCATCCGATTTTCGTTTCCTCGTTTCCAAACCCGCGCACAAAGAATGTGTGTGTGGTCTTGTAGGCTCGGCCGCCGCTGCACCGGGCGGGATGTTGTGGATTGGGCGAACGCCGGGCTAGGCAACCCGGCCTACAACTTCTACGTCCGACTCCTCATTTAACGTTTCAACCCTTTTAACGATTTAACCGATCTAACCAGTCACCACTTCACTTCGTCGAACTGATCGTATTGGTCCCAGCCACCGTGTTGGTTTCGGCCAATAACAAGTCGCTGCGCAGTTTGAGGAGGGAATCAACCGTATAAGAGGGGACCGTATAGGTCCAGCCGGTGAATTGCTTGTCGTCGGCGAGTTGGTCGGAAATTGAGTTTGTTCCTGTGTTTTTCGCCCGGGCTTCATCGGCGCTTACACCGATGGTCATGGAATAGTTTCCGTCGTTCGCGGGCCAAACTTTGGTCGTATAGACCAGGCCATCGAGGGTTTCAATCGTCACGTTGGTGCAATCGTTCGGCGCGGTTGTGCCGGGCGAGACGTCGTTAAACTCTGCGGACTCAAACGGGCTGGTGACGTCGTCCAATTTCGACGAATCCAATTTTTCATGAGGGCCGGCGTCCGCGAGTTTCCAATCGTTCGTCGCCGAGGCGCGCGTCATTTTCCAGGAATTGGTCGCCACCGGGTAAGTCACGGCAATGGAAGCCGGGTTTTCGATTTTGATAAATGTTTTGTCGAGCCAATTTTCGGGAGAGGGCTGAAAATCATCGAGGGCGTCCGAAATCAAATCCACGCCGGCGCCATTGGTTCCCACGATCACGTAGCGCCCATCGGGCCAGCTTTCGCCGTTATTGGGCTGGCTCATGTGATCTTTGCCAAGCAAAAGTGAGCCCAGGGCCTTGCCGTTTTGATCGCGCAACTCGAGCAGCGTGGCGGAATTGGTCGCGGTACCTGGTAACAACAAATTGAATCGGGCCAACTGCGATGGGCCGATGTCTTCGCTTTGTACAACTTTTAAATCAGCCAGCTTCATCAGCGAACTGCTGATTTTTGAAAAATCGGCCGGGTAATCTCCCCGTTGTTGCACGCGCCACAGGTCCTCGCGCCGGGCCAGGACGACTTCGTTCGTGCCGGATTGAATGGTGATTTGGGCAACATCGTTGATGGGAAGACTGGGCAGCAATTTACCGCCGATGCTCTGTTCGCCGTTTTGCCAGGAATTGTTGCCGCGCTGATAAACAATCCATCCGGCCGCGCCAACCAGCACGACCACTATGACCAGGATAATGAATTGCTTCTTGTTCATTTCGCCGAAGTTTTTTTCCGTTTGATCAACGCCATGGCAACGCCCGCCACCGTGACCGTGCAGGGCATCGCCAGAATATTGAGCCACGTGAGCCGCGTTTCGAGTGAAACGACTTCGCGACGCAAATCTTTTTGCGCCTGGCGCAGTTCAGCGCTGACTTGCGCCTGTTGTTTGCGGAAGTTGTCAATTTCCGCCTGTTGCTGCGGCGAGAGAATCAACCGCTCGTCTTTGCCGGTTTTTTGCTGCTGCAATTGGTTGAGCCGGTCTTCGGTGTCGCTGAGGCTTTGCTGCAACTGATCGATTTTTGCCTGGCCGGTGGCTTCGGCGGCGGCCTCCATTTTTTTGACCCGGGTGAACGGACGGCTCATCGAGGTCCGGCTGCGCAGGCCGATCAGGTCGCTGTCCCCGGCCATTTCCCCGACGAGGTTTTGCGCAAAATCCAAATTGGCGTTCATGGGACTGACCATCTCGCCGAAGGGGCTTTCCGTTTTATTCAATGAGAAATCGTCGGCCAGCAGATCGGAATCGCCGACCAGAACGACGGAAGTTTCCACCTTCGATTCCTTCAATGAAGCGCCGGTATTTGAAACGGCGTTGGTGTCATCCGGATCCCTCGGTTCGCCATCCGGAAATGCCGTCTTGAATTTTCCGGTCAGGCGGATGGCCAGATCGTAGGAAACGCCCGTCGCTTTGAAACCATTCATCAGCGCATCGCCTCCCATGTTTGCCATCATCGCGTCCACGAGTTCGGCATCTTTCGAGCTATGCAATAAAACTGTTTCTTTCAGTCCCTGGACCGGCACGCCGGTGAACGCTCCGGCCATCGGCAGCCACAAGCTGTCAATTTCGCTGGTGACAATGTCTTTCTGATTGATCCCGTCAGGGGTCAGGTCCAGCCAGGCCGGCTCTTCCTGGGATTGGCCGTCCTGATTTTGCAATTCCATCTTGAAGTCCAGGTCGGCCACGACCTTGGTTTTATCGAATTGAATGCCCCAGGCATCGAGGAGTTTGTCCAACGAAGCGCTCGGCGGCGGCGAGCCGCCCATCATGGGGTTCTGCTGCTGCCGGCTGAGAATGGCGGATTCCGGATCGAGAAACGCAATCAATTTCCCGCCGCGCAAGACAAATTGGTCAATGGCGTATTGCGCCTTGTCCGAAATCCCGGATGGGAAAATGACGACCAGCGCCTTGACGTCGTCGTCAATTTTGTCCGAGTCCATGGGAATTTGCCGCACGTCAAAGTCCTGCTGCAATTGAGTGACAAAGGTCCAGGCGGGAGTGCCCTGCTGGCCCTCCATCGGCATTTCCGGGTTGGGCTGTGAACCGAACACCGGCAAACCGCTCATGATCCCGACGACCGGTTTTTGCGGCTCGAGCACTTCAGTGATGGCGCGGGTGATGTCGTATTCCAAAAGCTTTTCCCGGTCAGGAGAGAGAAAGGGAATGGCCACCCGTTGATCGGCCATGTTGATGCACAAGCCCAGATAAAAATTGTCGCCATCGGAAAGTTGCTGGGCTTCCAGTCCGTCCAACCGCGCCGAATCCTCCGCGTCCGAGTCCGGTTCCGGATCAAACTTTTGAATGATGAGATTTTTTCCGGCCACTTCCTTGTACTCGTGCAACAGGTCTTCCACGTTGCGCGCGTAATCCTTGAGGTAGATGGTTTCCGGCGTGGCCGTCTCACCCTGCGTGCAATAAAAACGGATGGTTATTGGCGTATCCAGCTTCTTAAGCACCGTTTTGGTTCCCGGCGAAAGAGTATAGGCTTTTTCCTGGGTCAAGTCGGCGCGGAACGGGAAGGCGCCGGTAATGACATTGATGGCGATGATAAGAACGAGCATCACGACGATGCCCGCCGACGAATAGAGAATGGTTTGAAATGACTTCCTTTGCATCTTGCTTCCCAATCAACTGGTTCGGTGAGTTCGTAAAATGACGCTGGTGGTGAACAGCGAGAATCCGATGACCGAGACAAAAAAGATGACGTCCCGCGAATCCAGCAGGCCTTTTTCAAAACCGTTAAAGTGGGTCATGACGCTGAAAGATGTCACCAGATTCACGAGCCACTGCGCATTGTGCCCGACGTTTTGAAGCAAGTTGATGACGGGCGGATAACCGGCAAGAATCAGGAAAAGGCACACCATCACCGAAACGATGAAGCTGACGACCTGGCTGCGCGTAATCGCCGAGGTAATGCAACTCACGGCCAGATAAGCCCCGGCCATAAGCCAACTGCCTACATATCCGGCCAAAATGACGCCGTTGTCCGGGCTGCCCAGATAATTGACCGTCAGTACGATCGGGAATGTCAGAGCCAGCGCCAGGCCCAAAAACAGCCAGGAAGCGATGAATTTTCCGACAATCGCTTCCCATGGCGCAATCGGCATGGTCAACAACAGTTCCAACGTTCCCACTCGCCGTTCATCCGCCCAGAGCCGCATGCCAACGGCGGGCACCAGGAACAGGTAAAACCACGGATGCCAAACAAAAAACGAATTGGTAAGGGACGCTTCGCCTCGCTCAAAAAAGCCCCCGACCATGAAAGTGAAAAATCCGCAAAGGAGAAGAAAAATGATGATGAACACGTAAGCCACCGGCGAGGAAAAGTACGCCATTAACTCGCGCTTCGTGATGGTTTTTATGGTGCCGAAACTATTCATGACGCATTTCAATTTTTCGTGTCGGAGAGGGTCATGCTGCGGAAAACGTCATCCAGGCGGCCTTCCTCGGTGCGCAGACCCTCGATCTGCCAGCCATTTACCGCCTCCATGACTTCCCGGGTGAGGTCGCCGTCACCGGCCACGCGCGGAAAGACGGTAACCGACACGCGCGCGCCCTGCGTATTCGTCGCGACCTTTTTCGCGGAACGCAGCCCGGCCAATTTTTCTTCCACGGCCCTGGAGGGAACGCCGTTCACCCGCAGCGTGACCGCGCCTGCCCATTCGGATTTGCGGCGCAGTTGTTCCGGCGTGCCGTTCGCCACGATTTTTCCCCGGTCAATAATGATGGCGCGCGAACACGCCGCGTCCACTTCCTCCAGAATATGCGTGGAAAAGATGATGGCTTTGTTTTCGCCCATTTTCCGGATGAGCTGCCGCACTTCATGCTTTTGATTGGGGTCCAGCCCGTCCGTTGGCTCGTCCAAAATCAAAATGTCCGGGTCGTGAATGATGGATTGAGCGAAACAGGTGCGATGCCGGTAACCCTTGGAAAGCGTGTCCACGCTTTGGTGCCGGACCGGTTCCAGAAAACACAATTCCACGACGCGATTGACGGCTTTTGCCTTTTCGGTGCCGCGCAGGCCCCGTATTTCCGCGGCGAAGCTCAGAAAACCATGCACGGTCATGTCCGTGTAGGCGGGGGCG
>JASHPN010000149.1 GCA_030038175.1 Verrucomicrobiia bacterium | reverse complement strand
TCCCAGAAAGGCCGTCCTGCCGACCGAATTGGCGAAGCTTTTGGAGTGCGGCAGTCCCTGCCGCTTTTCGGTCGGAGTCGTCGGATGGCATCAACGAGTATTTTCTCAACCTTCTTCAGTCGGTCGAAAAAGCGGCACAGTAATACCCAGTGCAGGCCGTTGCCGGCCAACACTGGGCTGAATGATTGAATCCCTTTGGGATTCAGCCGAAAAACTGCGGCAGAGGATATCGCCTGCTGGTCGTCTTACTGCCAATATCCTTCGACCCAGACACGGTGATGGTGGCGCCAGACCCAGCCGCCATGCACCCAGACTGCGCCCGGATGCGGCCGCCGGCCCCAGTGGCCGCCGTACCAAACCCAATTGCCGCGCCAGACCCATTCGCCTGGAATCCAAAACCACACATCCGCGGAACCCGGCGCGGCCGGCACCACCTCGACTTGCGGAGGCGGCGGAGTATCGTCCGTGACGACGACGTTTGGGGGAGGCGCGGTTGCCGATGGAGGCGGGGGGGGAGGAGCTGGTTGGGGTGATGCGCAACCGGCCAGCAGAGCCGCGCCGGCGGCAGCCATGAGCCATGGGGTGATGTTTAGTTTTTTCATATCATTTTTCCTTTCAGACGCTATGCGAATTAATAAGTTACGGCCAATCAAATTTTTTTCTTTTTTTTGATTTTTTCGTCCTGGAAGAAAATGTTGAACAAGAGCCAGACGCCGCCGGCGGCCGCGCCCAAAAAGCATAAAATGGCCAGGCCCGGATAGCCGAAAATCGTAAATTGGGTCTGAATCCGCATCAGCAGCGCCGCGCCCAGAATCAGGGAGGCCAGGATGACGCCCGCCGTAATGCGGTTGGCCACTTTTTGAAATCCTTCCACCAGCAATTGCGTGTCCACCGCTTTCACTTTGACTTCAAGCTCGGAATTGGCGACGGCATCCACAATCCGGCCCAGGCGCACGGGCAGGTTTGTGAACAGGTTTTTGAAATCAATCAAAGTATTGGCCAGCGTTCCCTGGCTGACGTGCCGTTTGAACCGCTGGGCCAGGAGGGACCGAACATTGCGGCGCACGGCGGCATACGGATCAAATTTTGGATCAATGATTTTTCCGATTTCGTCCAGTTGCAGCAGGGTTTTGCCCAGCAGCGTCAATTCGCTCGGCACAAAAAGGCCGTTGTCAATCGCGGTCTTGCTCATGTCCATCAGCGATTTGCCCACGTTCAATCGCTCCAGGCTTTGGTTCTGGCTGACGGTAATGATCTGCGCGATCCGCCTCCGAAATTGCACCTGGTCGAAATTATCATCGGTGCGGCCAATGCGCACGAGAAGGTCGCCGGCCTGCTCGTTGTCGCCTTCACTGATGGCGATGAGAAGTTTGAGCAAATTCTCCTGGAGCGTCGGCGCAACGTGGCCGACCATTCCCAGGTCAATGAGCGCAATGCGGCCGTCGTCGGCCAGGAAAACGTTTCCCGGATGCGGATCGGCGTGAAACATTCCGTCCACCATGATTTGTTTCAGATAGGCTTCGAACAATTCTTCCGCGAGCACTCCTCCGTTGATATCCAGCCGGGCGAGCGGCGAAAGCGACGTGATTTTGCGACCCTGCACGAAATCCATCGTGAGCACACAGCGCGTGGTGTAATCGGCAACCGGCTGAGGCACCTGAATTTTATCGAAATCCTCTAAGTTTTGCCCCAGCGTCAGGAGGTTTTGCGCTTCGCGCTCATAATTGAGTTCCTGCTGGATGGTCATCCGAAATTCCTCGATCACGGTCAGGAAACGGTAGCGCCGGCCAAATTCAGTATGCGCATCCAAAAACTCGGCGATTTGCGTGAGCACCTCGAAATCTTCGGCGATTTGCTTGCGAATCTCCGGCCGCTGAATTTTGACAATGACCTGGCGGCCATCGCGCAAGGCCGCAAAATGCACCTGGCCCAGGGACGCGGCCGCAATGGGTTTGGGATTGAAATCTGAGAACGCTTTCGAAATTCTCGCTCCCAATTCCGAGAGGACGATTTGCTCCACCTGCTCGTAAGGAAACGGTTTGACGCTGTCCTGCAGGCGTGAGAGCGGTTTGAGATAAACTTCCGGCAACAGATCGGATCGGCTGGAAAGCAATTGGCCGATTTTTATAAAGGTCGGCCCCATCGCCTCGAGATCATTGGCCAGGTCCTCGGGCGGCGGGCCGTTGACTTTAGTTTCCTGGCGGGAATTGAACAGGTCGTCCACGCCCATTTGGCGGACAAGGTCCGAGCGGCCATATTTCCACAGGAGGGCGGCAATTTCCCGGTACCGCTTCAAGTGGGCGGCTGACAATTTCAATTTCATCGCGCTTACTGTTAGTGTGACACTCCTCGGGCCCAATATACTTTCGAAGCGGCAAAAATCAAATAGCAGTTATCCTGGCCATTAAATGCCTTTTTCATTGGAAAGCCGTTCGTTGAGATTCCAGGCTGCGCTGATCAGGGCGATGTGCGTGAGAGCCTGGGGGAAATTGCCCAGGTGCTCGCCGCGGGGGCCCAATTGCTCGGCGTACAGGCCCAAATGATTGGCGTAACCCAGGGCCTTTTCGAAAATAAATCGCGCCTGCCGCAAATCATTCGCGCGCGCCAGACACTCGACGTACCAAAAGGAGCACACGGAAAACGTCCCTTCACGTCCAGGTAAACCATCCGGCGCGGCCTTGGATGGCAAATAACGATAAACCAGTGAATCCTCCACGAGATTTTTTTCGATTGCTTCCAGCGTCGAAATCCAGCGTGGATCCCGGGGACTGATAAATTTCACCATCGGCAAAAGCAGGCACGAGGCATCGAGAGTTTTTGCGCCGCGGTATTGCACGAAGGCTTTTAGTTTTGGGTTCCAGAAATCCTCGTAGATGCTCCGGTGAATGAGGTTTCGCGCACGGAGCCAGCGCACGAGCGGGGCCGGATAAGACCGTTGCTGGGCGATTTTCATGGCCCGGTCAATGGCCAGCCAGCACATCGCCCGTGAATACAAAAAAGGCCGCGCGCCGCCGCGCACTTCCCAAATGCCCTCGTCGGGTATTTTCCAGTGTTTGATGACCCATTCGACGAGCGCACTGAGGTTCGTCCAAAAATCATGGGATATGGGTTCGCCGTGCCGGTCGTAGATATAGACGGAGTCCATTAGTTCGCCGTAAATGTCCAGTTGCAATTGGGTGGAGGCAGCGTTGCCAATCCGGACCGGCTGCGAATGTTTATAGCCGGCAAAATGTTTCAAGGCTTCCTCGGTCAACTCGTGCCGCCCGTCAATGCCGTACATCACCTGGAGCGGTGTGCCCGATTTCTGTTCCTGGCACCGCTGCTCAATCCATTTCATAAACGCCTGCGCTTCGTCGGTGTAGCCCAGTCGCATCAGAGCGTAGAGGGTGAAAGAGGCGTCGCGCACCCAGGTATAACGATAGTCCCAATTCCGCACGCCGCCGATTTTTTCGGGCAGTCCAAAGGTGGGCGCGGCCACAATCGAACCGTACCGCAAGGACGTCAGCAGTTTCAGCGTGAGGGCGGAGCGATTGACCATTTCGCGCCAGCGTCCCCGATACTGGGAACGGGAAACCCAGTTGAGCCAGAAATTCATCGTCTCCTTGAAGGCCTCGGAAACGTAATCACAGTTAGTGGACCGTGATTCGTCGCTGTCCCGGGCTTCCTCAAGAACGAAACAGGCAGTCTCGCCGGTGCGCAGCTTAAATCGCGACCGCGCTTCGCCATTTTCACACTTCATGGGAACGCTGGACCAAAACAGCAAAGAGGAAAGCCCTTTTTTTTCCGGCCCAAAAATCACCCGGTGCGGTTTGCGCTCCATGGTATGGCCGGTCCGGCCATAGTCGAATTTGGGAGCGCAAACCATTTCAAAATCAATATCGCCCCGCACGGCTTTGACGCGCCGCACCACCGTATGGCGATGCCCCAAATGTTCCACGGCCATGAAGTCGGAGAGATCCACCACGCCGCCCTCGCCCAGGAAACGCGTCAGCAAAATATTGGTGTCGGGAAAATAGCGCTGCCGGCATTTAAAGTCCTGGCTCACGGGTGCAACGCGAAAATGCCCGCCCTTTTTGGCGTCCAGCAATGCCGCAAAAATGGTCGGCGAATCAAACCGCGGGAAACACATGAAATCAATCGAACCCGTAAGGCTGACCAGCGCCGTCGTGGTCAAGTCGCCAATAATGCCGTAATTTTCTATCGGCTGATATTCCTCCATTACTGTAACATTGCATATTTTGCGGCGGCCTGCAAATGGGGGACGGGTTGCCGGAGGTAGGGACGGCGCGCCGCGCCGTCACCGCCCGCGCAGAACGGGCGGAAGATGCGCGATACGACGTCCAACCACGCAGATTGCGCCGCTGAACGCGGCGCGGACGCCGCAGCGCAGCGTCCCTACCGAGAATCATGCTATTATTCGCCTCCAGTTCTGACGCTCTTGGTAAATTCCTTGAATTTTCGGTCACCACCGATAGATTCTTTCGTGCAAATATGAATTACAAAATTTCTCAAGGGCCGGCGTCGCTCGCACCGTCGCTCACTCTGGCGATAGACGCAAAAGCCAAGGCGATGAAAGCCGCGGGCGAAGACGTGGTGGGCTTTGGCGCGGGCGAACCGGATTTCGACACGCCCCAGCACATCAAGGACGCCGCCGCCAGGGCGCTCGCCGCCGGTTTTACCAAATACACCCCCAGCAGCGGCATTCCTGAATTGCGCGAGGCCATCGCCGAAAAATTCAAACGCGAAAACGGCTTGTCTTACAAACCCTCGCAGATCATCGTCTCCTGCGGAGGCAAGCATTCGTGTTACAACGTCGTCCTGGCCACCAGTGGCCCCGGCGATGAAGTCATCATTCCCGCCCCGTATTGGCTGAGCTATCCGGAAATGGCCAAGCTCGCCGGCGCCAAACCCGTGATTTTGGAAACCACGGACAAGACTGAGTTTAAGGTGACTCCCGACCAACTGCGCAAGGCGATCACGCCCCGCACGCGGTTGTTTATCCTCAATTCGCCGAGCAATCCCACCGGGTCGGTTTATTCGCCGGAGGAAGTCAAAGCCCTTGGCGATGTTTGCGTGGAAAAGGGCGTGCTCATTATGAGCGACGAAATCTATGAGCACTTGCTGTATGACAACGCCAAAGTCAAAAGCGTCGCAAGTTTTTCGCCCGAACACCAGGCGCACACGATCATTGTGCACGGCTTTGCCAAGGCCTGGAGCATGACCGGTTGGCGGCTGGGTTTTCTCGCCGCGCCCGAACCGATTGCCAAGGCCATTGACGCCGTTCAAAGCCACAGCACCAGCAACCCCTGTTCGTTTGCCCAAAAGGGCGGGGTCGCGGCGCTCACGGGGCCGCAAGACCATTTGCCAAAATGGCTCGCCGAATTTGATAAACGCCGGCGCTTCGCTCACACGAAGTTAAATTCCATCCCCGGAATCTCCTGCGTGAACGCGAAAGGCGCGTTTTATCTGTTCCCGAATATTTCGAAGACCGGCCTTAAATCGTCCGATTTCTGCGCGAAACTTCTCGAAACGGAAAAGGTCGCCGCCGTGCCGGGCATCGCCTTCGGCGCGGATGATTACATCCGTCTAAGCTACGCCACGAGCATGGCCAATATCGAAAAAGGGCTTGAGCGGATTGATAAATTCTGCAAAGCGCTGGTGAAATAAAGAGGTGTCATCCAACGCCGCTTGCGTCTTGGAGTGCCGGTAGTCCTCTACCGCTTTTGGTCCGACATCACCAATCCCGCACTGGTTCAAAATCGTCCGCAACCGGCAGGCGATCTGTTTTAAAGCGATAAATAGATTTGATCATCGCGGGAGAAACGGACCGTTCAAACCATCGCGCAGAGCACCATGGATATTGATTCGCCTTCGGAACCAACCCGTGTTTTACGGCGTTCTGGTGAACGTAATTCAGCCGAGCGAGATATGATTTTTGATATGTCAGCCGTGTGTCACGGAAATTGAACCAAACCTGCCTGCGGGGCGTTTGATCCAGCTTATTATCCATCCTGCCGTTTTCACATGGAGCACACTCAACATGTCGGAAAGGTTTGAGGCGTTTATTGTAAGAGGCGGAGAGTGGGCGACAAAATGGTAATGATTTGAGAAGACCGCCCATGCTTCCAATCGCCAACCGTAGTCACGCGCGACCATCAACAGTCCGCGATGTAACACGCGCAGGCGATCGGCGCCGCGAAAGAGATGATTTTTCAGGTAAGTACTCACCGTGACAAAGTAAACGCCCTGGTTGGATAGTTGATGCACGGGGGCATGCGGCCATGGAGTGCGTTGTTCCGGCCTGCGCCAAAAGATGCATAAATTGTATTCGTTCGTCCAGTGTGTCAAAAAGCGGCAGAGGACTGGCCGCACTCCAAAACGCAAGCGTGTACCGAAGATGTTTTGTTTCCAATTCCAGGATTTCCGTTTTCCCAATCCTGATATACATTCGCTCCGTGAATTTTTCACTCAAGGAGAAATGGGTCCTGATCACCGGCGCATCTTCCGGGTTCGGCGCGGCGGCGGCCCGGGCGTTCGGCGCCGCGGGCGCGAAACTGCTGCTGGGCGCGCGGCGCACTGACCGGCTGAAAAAAACGGCCGCGGAAGCCAAAAAAGCGGGAGCCGCGGAAGCGCATTTTCACTTCCTCGACGTTGCAAAAACGGAGAGCGTTAATGAATTTATCGGCTGGACCCGGAGAAAGACAAAACGCCTTCACGTCTTGATCAACAATGCCGGCGGCGCGCACGGCATGGACGCGATTGCCTCGGGCAAAGACGCCGATTGGGACGCGATGATTCAATCCAATGTCCTGGGCATTGTACGCATGATCCGCGCCGCCCTGCCTTTGATACCCCGCGACAACGGTGCGAGCATCATCAACATCGGCTCTCTCGCCGGGCATGTTGCTTATGAAGGCGGCGGCGTCTATTGCGGCGCCAAAGCCGCGGAGCTTCAAATCACGCGCGCGTTGCGGTTGGAATTATTTGGCACGGGCATTCGCGTGTGCACCGTGGATCCCGGCCTGTCCGAAACCGAATTCTCGCTGGTTCGCCTCAAAGGCGACGCTGCCGCCGCGAAAAAAATCTACGAAGGCGCGCATCCGCTCGCGGCCGAAGACATCGCCGATACCCTCTTGTGGATCGCGACGCGCCCGCCGCATGTCAACATTGACGAAATTATCATTAAACCGGTGGACCAGGCGGCGATTGGGAAGGTGTTTAAGAGAAAATGAGACGATTTTCGAATGCTGATACGTTTAAAAATGCAGTTGTTTGCAACTGAATCAGTGGTAAATTCCTACCATGACAATCGTTCATATGTCTGAAAAAGGCCAAATAGTTGTGCCGAAAGATATTCGTGATAAACGAGGCTTTCGAAACGGCAGCACTTTTTGCGTGCGCCAGACCAGATCCGGTGCGCTTGTTTTTCGCCCAGTCGCCGGCGCGCCGCAAAAGGACCTGGTGGACCACTTGTTGGACATGAAAGGTATTGAAATTCCGGAGCGGCGGATTCATTGTCCGCCCCGATTATGACCTTTCTTCTGGACACCAACATTGTTTCTGAAACCTCAAAGCCGCAGCCGGATAATAATGTTGTCAATTGGCTAAAATCCAACCGAGACCAATGTTCGCTGTCATCAATCACTCTGGCGGAGATGCGATATGGAATCGAGCGATTACCGGGCGGCAAGCGAAAATCCTCCCTGGAAAAGAAACTGCAATTCCTGGTCGAAGATTATGCAGGGGTGCTTTACGAATTTGACGGTGCGGCTGCCCATGAATGGGGACGCTACGCCGCGGAGCTCGAGGCGGCACATGGTTTTAATTGGTGGAAACAATTTGATTTTCGGGATACGCAAATTGCAGCTATTGCCCGCGAATACGGCCTGACCATTGCCACGCGAAATACGGCACATTTTCCCTTCTGTTCCCTCGTCAACCCATTTGCTGGCTAAAATTCGATCTTCGCGTGGTTATCGTCAGGCAACGCCTAATTCCTTCAACGCTTTCTGAAAATCCTCCGGCAACGGCGCTTCAAAATTCATTTTTTCCCCCATGCCCGGATGCGAAAACGACAGCCGCCGCGCATGCAGCATCACGCGCGGCGCTTCATAGCCCGTCGCATTTGTGAGTTTCCGGTTGTGCCGTTCGCCATAGGTGGCGTCGCCGGCCAGGGGATGACCGATAAATTGAAAGTGGACGCGAATCTGATGTGTGCGCCCGGTGAGAATCCGCGCCTCCACGAACGTTGCCGCGTTCAACCGTTCCAGCACGCGCCATTGCGTATGGGCCATGCGCCCTGAATCATCATCGCGCACGGCCATACGTTTGCGATGCGACGGATGCCGCGCAATGGCCGCCTGGATTTCGCCGCTCACCCGGGCGATTTGGCCGCACACGATCGCATTATAGATTTTCTCGACGCGCCGGTCGGAAAACTGTTTCGAAAGCGCCAGATGCGTCTCATCGTTTTTGGCGACCACCAGACAGCCGCTCGTTTCTTTGTCGAGGCGATGCACAATGCCCGGCCGGGCGACTCCGCCGATGCCGCTGAGCGCGCCCCGGCAATGATGAAGCAGGGCGTTAACCAGCGTATGTGCCTCATGACCGGCGGCAGGATGCACCACCAGCCCGGCGGGTTTGTTCAATACCAGCAGCGCCTCGTCTTCGAACAAAATATCCAGTGGCATTTCCTCCGGCTGCGCTTCCGCCGGCCTGGGCTCCGGCCAGCATACCACGATCTTCTCGCCCGCGCGCGGCGAATGCGTCGCCTTGACGATCCTTCCATCCACGCGAATATGCCCTTCCTCAATGAGTCGTTTCAGAGCCGCGCGCGATGCCGCCGGAAATTTTTCGCGCAAGAATTGGTCCAATCGCTTGTCCGGCGCGGATTTCTCAACAATTAAATGCTCTGCGCGCTGGGACATTTTTGAGATTGGAGTTGAGTCCTGATCCTAACGACGAGGTGAAAAGCAGCGGCGATAAAAATCGCCAAAGTGCCACCGAGATACGAGGAGTTGTGCATATATCCGGCGCAAAGAAAGCGCCGCAAATTAACAACGTCGTTCGGAATGAACCAGCCTTCATAGTCCGCGATACTGATCGTTCGCGTGGCAAACCAGCCGTAGCACAAACCGCAAAGCCCAGACAGAAGGGTAAAAACAACAATAATGACGTATGACCACATAATCATTTTCAACATCCGCCTGGCCCCCGCATGAATAAAACCGCATACGCCAACAATCAACCCGATGGGAATGCCCATCCACCACGAGGCAAGGAACCCGACAATCGACGCTCGTACACGATCAGGCAGATTCATGTTCTCCAGGCCGAATTGCCGGAATTTGAACTTGGTAAAATATTCAGGCGACACAGTGTAACTGATTTGGTTATGAAGCATGCCATAAATTCCCGACACAAGAATAGCCAGGAAAACCATAAGGATGAAAACCAAAACTTTTTTCATCAATTTTTCGCACCAATGTTAACCCGAGATCAACAGAATCAACGATTGCCAATCGTTTGAAGAGCAATACTTGACGCAACACGTAACACACAATATGCCTTGCTTGAAAATCTGCGCATTTGCGCCCTCTGTGGTCAAAACCCACTCTTTGCGGTCAGGCCGAAGGCGCGCTTTCGCGCGGCGCGTGTTCATTGCGCCAGGTGATCAAAAAGATGAGTCCCACGCCGGTGCAGATCGCGCTGTCAGCCACGTTAAACGCCGGAAATCCTATCTCATGATAATAACCGATAGCATCCGCGGGACGTTGGAACATGTAAAAACGGATAAAATCCACCACTTCATGGCGGACCAGCCGGTCAAAAAGGTTTCCGGCGATGCCGCCAAAAATCAGGCCAAAGGCAATCTGGCCCACCCGTGTGTGCGAATCGAAATGATGGCGCGTGAGGTAGAGCGCCACAATGGCCAGCAACCCAACGAGCGCCAGCGCCGCGTTATTGCCGCTGAACAAACTCCAGGCCGCGCCCGTATTGTCCCAATGCACGAATTTGAAAAAGCCCGGGATGATAATGTGTTCGTCCCCCGGCTCGAGCGTCCGCAGCACGAGCCATTTCGTGAATTGATCCAGCCCAAAAATCACCAATGCCAGCACTGCAATAATCCGGTTGGACTTTTGAAAAACGTTCATCGTATATCAGGTTCCGCAGTCCAATGTCCAAAGTCAATCCCGGTTCACCGCCAGGCGAAAGTATGGATGAGTGATGGAATGCGTATGGAGCCCGTTTTTGATGCGTTCGTTCCTCAATACTTGACGGAACACGCAACACGCATTTCACTTCACCACGCCAACGCGATAAAAATACGGCAAGTTATTGGTGGCTGATGTGTCAGTGTAACTGGTTGTGCCGGTTTGACCGGTCACGTTTTGAATCGCCGAAAACGGCTGAGCGAGAAGATTTGTCGAACGCTGGAGCAAATACGGTATCCCGTTCACGCTCTGCCAGCTCACCGTGATGCCCGAGGCATGGTTCGTGACAGCAGGCGTCAGCATCGCCAGGACTGATGCCGAATTGGTCGGGTTCAGGCCCGCGATCCAATCCTGATACACATCCCAACCGGTTCCGTCCAGGTCCTCAAAATCCACCGACCCATCCATCGGCAAACCGTATTGCTGCAGATAGGCATAGGAGATGACAGACGTTGGCGTTTGAAATTCATAAGCCCCGATATCCACGGTGCCGCCCACAATGCGCGGGTTCCCATCGAGATCCGTCGCGGCTCCAAGGATATATGCGTTTTCACCGGAATTGATGCACGGGGATGATGATTGAAGATGGTAATCGCCGCCGGCCAGGTTCACAAAGACCGGGGCATAAGTGATGTTCCGGACGCCGTTGGTTGGAAGCACCGTCGTGCAGCAATTATTCAGAGGATCTTGCGCCGTGGAGGGATAATAATCCCCGCCGTTGTTGTAATAGAGGATGCAATTTTCGTTCGTGCAATCGTAAACGCCGCCGCCGCTGACCGCGGTATTTTCGGCCAGTGTGCAATTCACAAGGGTTGACTGGTAAGCGCCGCCGCCGTTCGTCGCGAGATTATACGCCAGGATGCAATTAGTCAAAATGCACTCATACACGCCGCCGCCGGCGGGCGGAGCACCTTCACTCGCGGCGGAATTACTGATAATTAAACAATTGACCAACCCGCTCAACGACGCCGCGCCGCCCTCAGTGCCCGCGTTTTGCAACAATACACAGTTGTACAAATTGCCGCCGTAAACGGCGCCGTGAGCGCCTGAATTTGCCACCAGCATGCAATTGCTCAATATCACAAATCGGCTGTTATCGAGAAACTCATCAGAGTCATCCGCCGCTCCATATTCATTGCCAATCAATTGACAACCGCTTAAATAGCCGCCTTCCACCGCGGGGCCGCCTTGCGCCTGAATGCCGTTGCTGTTGATGAGGCAATTGTTCAATTGGGCGGCGACGGTCGCACTCCCAAAATCCGGCGACAAATTGAAAGTAAAAACACAATTGGTGGCGACGCAATTCGTAAGACAGTTGTATAGTGGAACCTCGAACGACGCCGGCACGTTGTAAAGGCCGCCGCCGTAGGACGCCGTATTGCTGACGATAAGGCAGTTATTGAGCGCCAGCGGATAGCCCGGCTCGCTGAAAGCGCCGCCGCCTTCATACGCCGAATTTCTGACAACCACGCAATTATTCAACACACCGCCAAAGGCCCCGCCGCCGTACCCGGTACTCCCGGTCGTCACGTTATTACTGACCACGCAACTGTTCAGCGTGCTTCCCAGCGCGCCGCCTCCGTCTCCGCCCGAGTTCAAGGCCAGAAAGCAATTATCAAGTGTTCCGGACCAGGCCCCTCCGCCAGAGGTTCCTGCTACACAATCAACAACAACACAGTTGGTAATGATGGCATTCGTGGATAGCGCATAAACACCGGCGCCAGTTCCCGAGTGTCCGTCGAGCAACGTAAATCCGTTCAAAACCGCGCCGTTGGCGAGATAAACGCAACGGAGCGTGCTTCCGCCGTTGATGGTAGTGACGGATGGACCGTTGACGCTCTGAAGCGTAATCGGTTGCGTTACCGCGACGCGATTCGTTCCGCCATCGCTGCCGGCGCTGTAAACGCCGTTGGAGACCAAAACCAGCGTTCCCGGATAGGCGGCCGCCACCGCCGTCTCAATATTTGTCGCCGCTTTGGCCCAGGAATCGTAGGGCGCCACGGGCGTCTGGTTTGTCGCGACGACATAAATCACTGTCGGTTGATAGACGGTAATGATGTTCGTAACGGAAATGCCGCCGGGGTTGCTGTCATTGTAGGCTGTCAGAACGACCGGATAACTGCCAACCGCCGGCCAACTATAGGTAACGTAAGGTTCATTCGTCACGGTTGGCCCATCACCAATGCTCCACACGTTTGAATAAGCCAGCCCCGAAATATCCGCCTGGAACGTGATGGGATAGCCCAGGGCGATAGTGGCCGCCGATGCGGCGATGCTCACACCGATGCTTCCGGTCATGCTGCCCGGTTGCGGCTCTTCACACCCGATAGACGGCGGATTCGCCCAGGGATTGCCATTAATATCGGTGCCGGTCGAGTACACGGCGTTGCCGGCGCCGCGGCAGGGCGAACTGAGGCTGATTTGCGAAACACTGACCAACTGCGGATCGTTGGTGATATTGTTTCCGCCGGAGGGCAACGGCGCGGTGCAACAATTGCTGAACGTTCCACCGTCGAAGTTTGAAGCGGATGAATTGAATCCAGTGTTGAAATAATTGATACAATTGTCCAGATTCGCATCGAAAGATCCACCGGCCAGCGCCGCCGCGTTGCCGACGATGGTGCAGTTGACCGCGGTGCCTACGAATATTCCGCCGCCCATATTATCGGAACCGTTGGTCGGCACAGAATTATCCGCGACGACACAATTCGTCAAAGACGAGGAAAACGCTCCGCCGCCGGAGGATTGGCCGGTCGTGGTTTTGGCAATCGAGTTACTCTCCACGAGGCAATTGACCAAAGTACTCTCATACGCTCCGCCGCCGTAACCATAAAAAGCGTAAACAATGGAATTATCGGCGATAACACTTTCGATTGCGGTTGCCTCATAAACTCCTCCGCCATAGCCGAATGTGCCTGGCATGAGCGAGTTTTGGGAAACATTACAGCAGAGCAACGTCCCCTGATAAACTCCGCCGGCGGCATAATAGGCTTCATTGGCAACCACGACGCAGTTTGAAATCACATCATTGGTGGTTGCCTCGCACCAAATGCCACCCCCGCTCTGGCTGTGGAGATCATTGACCGACGTCAAGGTTGCCCCGCCACTAACCGTAAATCCAATGAGCGCGGCATTGTTGGTCATATACACGCCTCGGATCGCGTCAACGCCGTCTCCATTTGTTCCGGGCATTTGGTAGCCCTCGATAAAAGTGTTCGTCGGGCCATTCACGCTTTCGACCGTGATCGGCACGGTAATGGCAACCCGGTTCGTCAGCTCATATCCATTCACCGCCTCCCCGCCCGCCTGGTAAACGCCGTCCGTGACCAGGACGGTATCTCCCGCGCTGGCCTGATTCACGGCGTCCTGGATATCCGCGGCCGCGGTGCTCCAATTGGTATAGGGTGGTGTCGGATTGGCGCTATTGACGTCCACGTAATACGTCGTCGCCCCGGCACGGAAGATTGCCAGCCCGAAGATAAGAACCGCCAAGCCCAGCGAATACGTTTTCCAGAACCACCTCATGCGAATTATAGCGATTATCGCAATGGTTGTTCTAAAGTCAAGGTGAAAGCGTTTGCTTTTTTTGAAAATTCAAAGCGGTGGTGGGACACATTCATTCCGCGGGCGACTTGCTGGTCAAAGCGTGTTGCGTGTTCCGTCAAGTATTGAGGGATGAGCGCATGCAGAGCGGTGCTTGATCCGCGTTCCATTGTCCGTCCATACTTGACGCAATACGCAACACGCAACACGCGTCCCCGCTTTTGTTAGCGTCTGAATCGAAATATTTGGAGCGTAACTGGACACGGAACAACAATCGCACGCCGCTGCGGCTGGTCTCCGACACAGCCGCGCTCCGACCGAAACAGGATACTACCCCGCGCTTCTCGCGCCTTGAGCGTTGCTCACCCCGCTGCTACGCTTGTGATTTATGCGCCTGAATCCGTATCTCAAAAATTTGCCGGTGTATCAGCCGGGCCGGCCGATCGAAGAAGTGGCCCGCGAGTTGAACCTGCCCGCCGGGCACATCATTAAAGTCGCTTCCAACGAAAACCCTTTCGGCCCGTCGCCCCTCGCCCTGGCCGCCATGCAAAAGGCCCTCAGCGGCCTCAACCTGTACCCGGATGGCAACGCTTTTTATCTCAAACACGCGCTCGCCGCCAAACTCGGTGTCGAACCCGCCCACCTCGTCCTGGGCAATGGCTCGAACGAAATCATCGAGTTTGCCGCCCACGCGCTGCTTGCCGATGCGAACGGCCAGGCCGGAAACGTCGTCGTTTCGCAATTCTGTTTCGCGATTTATCCCATTGTTGCCAAAATGTTCGGCGCGGAAGTTATCACCGTCCCGGCGAAACGATACGGACACGATCTGCCGGCCATGCTGGCGGCCGTCAACCCGCAAACACGAATTGTTTTCGTTGCCAATCCCAATAATCCCACCGGCACACTCGCCCCGCGCGAAGAAATCATTCGATTCGTCAATGATGTGCCCGACGACGTCCTGCTGGTCATGGATGCAGCTTACATTGAGTTTTTGGAAGACGCCGTGGACCTCGTGCCGCTCATCCGGCTGGGCGCGCGCAAAAATCTGCTTCTCATGCGGACATTTTCCAAGATCTATGGCCTGGCCGGGCTGCGCGTGGGTTACGGCATCGGCAATCCGGAGTTCATCGCCGCGCTGGAAAAAATCCGGCAGCCGTTCAATGTCAATTTGCTCGCCCAAATCGCCGCACTCGCAGCGCTGGACGACGAGGAACACGTGCGCAAGACCCGCGCGAACAATTTCGCCGGCCTGGACTTTTTTGAGCGGGCATTGCGGGAATTGGGCCTGGAATTTGTTCCCTCGCACGCTAATTTCATTCTTGCTCGCGTCGGCAATGGCCAGAAGGTTTTCGACGCCATGCAACGCCAGGGCGTCATCGTCCGGCCGATGGGCGGCTATCAAATGCCCGAATGGATTCGTATTTCCGTGGGAACCCCCGCCGAAAATGAACGCTGTCTCGGAGTGTTGAAGAAATGCGTTGGGGCCGCGCAGGAGAAGATGAAAAATTAGGGCCTCCTCACGTCGGCTGCCACGCAATTGAGAACGCAAGCGCCGTGACGAAGGTCGTAGCGTAGGAGACGAGGTCACGAGTCTCTGAATTTGCTTCTTCCCCTATTTCAATTAGAGACTCGTTACCTCGTCTCCTGCGCATAAAAGCGCACTCTCCAACATTGATTCATAACATCATTGCCATCAATGCCGTCGCTAATTTTATCAATTCACACGTGTGACTCATTTGATGCCAAACTGGTTGCGTGAAAACCAATGGCATCCTGTTGTTTCTGCTTTGCCTGCTCACTGGTTGCGCGCAGCCCGCGCCGCATTCGCGACCGGCGGCGCTCGATTCCGTCATGGCGCAATTCAAGGCCGATGCCGGAACGAACCGCATCGCGATCGCCTGCAAAATCGCAAGTCTCATGCCCGTCGCCCCTACGTTCTATGCCAACGGCTGGCTCGAACATGAAATCGGCTTTGGCGAAGACGAATCCACGGACCTGGATCACCCTTCCTACCGACTGGCCGAGGCCGAACTTATTGCCCGGTTGGGGATGCCCGACTGCCGGCACACAGTTGAAACCGCCGGCCAATTTGATTATTTGTTTTGGCGCGCGGGCCGTGACCGCCAGCATGACGAATGCGGACTCTACATCCAATGCTATAACAAATTCGTCGTCGGCGCCTACGTTGCAAAAACCAACACCGTGCAAAGCATCGTGACGCACACTACCCTTACCAACTCGATCGTGGTGAAGACGAATTACATTCAATAGATGTGGTGAAATGATGAGCTTTGAACCACGAAATATTGTGTGCCCTGCCCCGTCCATATGGCTAGTATCTCTCCCATTGAAATGGCTTGCCAATTCATGCGGCGGCGAGAAAATCCCCAAAACGGCCCGCATCGTTTGCGGGCGGAACTCCAAACGGGGAACGCCAATTGAAATGAAATACCAGCCTTTACGGGGATGTTTTGTCGCCGTTTGTTTTGCGCTGGCCGCCTTCCCGCTCGCGGCGAAGCAAACGACCATCGCTGATACGAATGTCGCTCCCGGCTCAGATTATAGCCCGGACGAGCCGGTCCGTTATACGGCCCGGGTTGATCCGTTGAATGTGCTCGTGGACCATTTTCAGGGCTGGGGCGTGTCGCTTTGCTGGTGGGCAAATATCGTCGGCGGATATTCCAACCGCGATGAGTATGCGGACCTGATTTTCAACACGCTCAAACTCAATATCGTGCGTTATAACATCGGCGGCGGAGAAAATCCCAACCACCCCCATACCAAAATGCGGTCTTACGCCGCCATGCAGGGTTTTGAGCCTTCGCCCGGCGTTTGGGATTGGGACGCCGACCGTAATCAGCGCTGGATCCTCAAGGCGGCGGTGGCCCGGGGCGTGAACCGCATCGAGGCCTTTGCCAATTCGCCGCCGTATTGGATGACCGTCAGCGGCAGCGTCACCGGCGGTCATGACGGCAGCGCCAATCTTAAAGAGTCCTGCGAGCAGGATTTCGCGGCTTACCTGGCCGAAGTCGTCCGGCACTTGAGCCAGTCGGACGGAGTGACCTTCGACACTGTTACGCCGGTCAACGAGCCGTCGTCCGGCTGGTGGAAATACGGCGGCCGCCAGGAAGGATGCCACATCGGCGCGCACCAGGAGGATCGCCTCATCATCCTGCTCCGGGCTGAACTGAACAAACGCGGCCTCTATACGCTCATTGACACGCCCGAAGATAACGATGAGAAGGCCACGATCAACGACCTGCGGAATTACACGCGGCAAGGACTGATGTGCATCGGCCAAATTGCCACTCACAGTTATGGCGCCAATGATCCCGAAGGTTTGCATTCCCTCGCCCTGTATCTTCATAAACCGCTCCGGCAAAGCGAGTATGGCGACGGAGAAGAGACGGGCTTGAAGACGGCCCGGCGCATTCATGACGATCTGGTCCATCTGCGGCCGCTTTCATGGTGTCTTTGGCAGGCGGTAGGCGGCAGTTGGGGACTGCTGGACAACTCGCTGAGGCCCGGGGCGTCCCAAACCATTTCCATTAGCCAGAAATTTTATTCCTTCGAGCAATTCACCCGGTTCATTCGTCCGGGGTTTGACATTATCGCCTGCGGCGATCATAACTCGGTCGCCGGTTATGATCCGGAGTCGCAAACCCTGGTGATTGTCACGGTGAATGATCACACGCGAGATTTTGTGGTGACGTATGACTTGGGCGGATTTGGGATGACCGGCCCCACGGTGCAACCGTATCGGACTTCCGACTACGAGAATTGCAGCCAATTGGCTCCGCTCAATGTGACAAACCATTCGTTCGTGTCCGCTATTCCTGCGAAATCGGTGACAACGTTTGTTTTGAAAGGGGTCAGGTGAAGAGGTGAAATTCGGAGCGCGGCTGCCTGCCCGTCCGTAGCCTTGGGCGAAGGAGGGTGTCGGAAACCAGCCGCAGCACATGCCTGTCGTAATCCTTCAGCATTGGGCGCGGGTTCATGCATTGCGGACATGCTGCGGCTGGCTTTCAGCACAGCCGCGCTCCGCAGGCGCGGCGAATGTCTTTACTCAGAAATTAATGGGCGGGTTTCCCCGGGTCAGTCACGATGCCCATAAATAAAATTGTCTGAGTCTGGAATGGGCCCCAGGCAGTGATGAAGAACAAAAACGGACGGTCAACAATCATGGTAAAAGGTTTAGGCGGATTTATTTCGACACCTCCCGCGGCAACGGTAGCAACCGCGACTGCCGCCGCTTCTGTGCCTTTTTCATCAACCGCCACAAAACTTTTTTGCGCCATTTCATTTACGTATAACGCGGGCTCGTCGGACATGCCCGATAAATCGGCGCTGTTTGGGTCAAAGGCCCGTTTAATGCCCAGCTTTTGCAGCGGATCAATGAGGGCGATGTCGTAGTCGAACTTGAATCTTGGAAACATCAGCGTTCCTTCCCGCACGGGAAACCACGAGATTTTATCGTTCCAGTCGGCACTGCTGAAATCGGCCAATAACTGTTCCGGGGTGGTATGAGGCGCCGGCAAAAATAAGAGCATTTGCAGGCCGTCCTGATAAGGCAATTGCACCGCCTGAAAATGATCATCTTCCAGATAGTTGAACTGGTCATGCTTGAACATCATGGGCACTTGCCCGGTGGTCCCATCCGCTAAATAGAAATCACGCGGTTTCGTGAGGGTCTGGTCGAACGGCTCCATCCATGTGTCCTTGAAATAAATCGCGTTGGCGAGAATCAGCCTCGTGTTTTCCGGAAAAGGAAATGCCACGATATTATTGATTTTTCCCTGCGTTTCACGGTCGGCCCATTCATTGATGAGGTCCGCGCTGCCTGGATCGTCAAAGTCAACGGCCGCCAGTTTGGCCTGGAAAGAATCCTGGATTTCATCGGCAAAGGCCGGTTTCACGCGATAATGTTTCTGATACCACATTCCGACGGCCAGGTTTAGCGTCCCATTCGTCTGCGGACTGAATGACCTCATGAGCTTCTGGAAGCCGAGGATCCGTGCGGCCGGGGGCAGATCGCCCGTTTTTAACGCCTGCTGGATTTCCGCTTTCGTCTTGCCCGCCGCGCCTTCGCTGAGCATTTGCAGGGCGGTTGAAATGACGTACGGTGAAATAAAAATATTTTGATCGGGCTGTTCTTTCCCGATCTCTTTCAGTAAATCGAAACCAAAACAGTTATCGGCCCGGCTGAGGGATCCGTCGGAAGGCACATCCGGTTGGGCCGGCAATTGCGCTGGAACCAGGCAAACGGCGCAAAGCAGGATGATCGTCCGGGTCATGTTTTGTGATTGTCCCGCCACGCCGCGGAATTTCAAGTTCAATTTGTGGGAATTGATCCGTGATTTTCCTGTTTGGGACGCTGCGCTTGTGACGGAGCGCGGCTGTGTGCGTAGCACCAGCCGCAGCACTACGACCATTCAGAAGATTTGCACAAAGGATACTGCTCAATGCGGTGCGGACGTGCTGCGACTGGTCCCGCAGACGGTACACAGTCGCGCTCCGGCACGGCGCGTCGTCCCTGACTGGTTATGGGGCGGTGTGCATGGGTGAATCTCTTTGTTATTGTGGCCATTCTCTCCCCGTCGTGGAAATTGTCAAGTGAATTCGAATCGAGGCGGGCGCAGCGGACGCATCTACGGAGCGCGGACAGCCTTGTCCGCGAGTGCATTGCGATGAACAGCAGCGGCTTTCGTCGTCTCTCTTCCAGGTCTCCGACTCGCGGACTCGGCGGTCCGCGCTCCGAAATGCAAACTATCAATTGCCCGATGGAGGTGGCACGGGAGGGTATTGAAAATTGGGAGGCATGGTGAGGGGCGGAGCGTCTTCCAGGGCGCTGCCCCAGGAGGGGTTGGACTGCGGACCCATGACGAGCCGCAAGGCGCCTCCGGCGACGAGTTGCTGCCGGGTGAACCACGGTTTCAAAAGCGGTTTGCCGTTCAGCGTGGCTGATTCCACATAGATATTTTGCGGGCTATTGTGCTCCGCGATGATTGTAAAAGTGCGGCCATGATACACGTCACGGTCTAAATGGATTACGGCCCGGGTGACCAACGGACTGCCGATGACAAAGACGCCGCTGTCCGGATTTACCGGATAAAACCCGAGCGCACTGAAGACATACCAGGCCGCCAATTGGCCGCAATCCACATTACCCGGTTCGCCAGAGGGCGTAGCGTTGTAGAGCCGTGTCATTGCCTGCCGCACCCAATACTGGGTCTTGGACGGCGCGCCGGCGTAATCATAGAGATATGCAATGTGGCCGGATTGCTCGTTTCCGCCGACATATTGCCCGATCCGGCCGCTGAGATCGGGAATGCGCGTGTGAATGATCGAATTGGTCGTGAAGAGTTCATCCAATTTTTGGATGAATGCCTGCCTTCCGCCGAACAGTGCCATCAGTCCCGGCACATCGTGTTGAATGTAGAAGGCATATTGCCAGGCGTCGGCCTCGCTGTATTGGTCATTGACCATGCCAAAAGCGTCGAATGGCTCGCGCCATTGTCCATTGTCCAGCCGCGCCCTGAAAAAGCCGGTCGTCCGGTCAAACAGGTTGTAGTAGTTGGCGGAGCGCCGGTAAAACCGCCTGGCGTCCTCTTCATGGCCCAACGCCTGCGCCATGCGCGCAATGCACCAATCATCTATTGTGTATTCCAATGATATCGAAGTGAGCGGTCCATAGCCTCGTTCCCGATATGCATCGAGCCCCCGTCGGTCCAGCATCGCCGTGTCGCGCATGTCCTGAAAGGCGGTCTCGGCGTCAAACCCGTGAAAGCCGCTCAGGTAAGCCGCGGCGATCATATCCACTGAATGATAGCCGGGCATGCACCAGGTCTCGTTGCCCCACAACGGCCAGACCGGCAGCGAGTGCCGGCCTAATTGTGGATACTCGATCAGCATGGATTGAACCATGTCGTTAACGCGGGCCGGATGCAGCAGCAACAAGAGCGGCCACTCGGTTCGGTAAATGTCCCAGATCGAAAAAGTCGTGTAATTTTGGAAGCCGGCGTTCGCGTGGTTTTGATGATCGAACCCGCGATAGGTCCCGTCCACGTCATTGAAAAGGTTTGGCGCAATATCTGTTAAATAAAGATTTGCGTAAAAGGCGGTGCGGACGCGCGGGTCGAATGTTTTAACTTCAATCGCGCTAAATTCGTGGCGCCATTGCCGCGCCGCCGCGGCCCGGACCCGATCGAAACCCCATCCGGGAATCTCCGCCTCGAGATTTTTCCGCGCGCCGGCGATGCTCGTGCCCGAGATGCCGACTTTAACAAGGATTGCTTCCCTCGCGGCGGTTTTATAGCTGAAATACGCTTTGATCTCGCGTCCATCGGCCCCGGTCACGCCCGCGGGCAGCATCCTGCCATTCTGTTGGATCCCAAACGACTCGAATGGTTTGGAGAATTGCATCACAAAATAAATCGTCCGCTGGCCACCCCACCCGTCCGAGATTCGCGCCCCGCTGAGAGTCTGATTGTTTTCGATATTGAGCGTCGCTTCCACCGGCTGGTTTCCGATGCCATGCACGAGGTCCAGGATGACGTGGGAGCGGTCCGACGCCGGAAACGTATAGCGATGGAAACCGCATCGCGCAGTGGCAGTCAATTCCGCCGTTACCCCGGGCGTTTCCAAAAATACGCGGTAATAACCCGGTGTGGCTTTTTCCTGCGCATGTGAAAAGCGTGACGCATAACCGGCGCCGGCAACACCCGGGTCCAAACAGACCTCGCCCGTCGTCGGCATTAGCAATATATCACCCAGGCAATTGGCCCCGGTGCCGCTCAGGTGCGTATGACTGAAGCCGAGGATCGTTCCGTCCGAATAATGGTAACCGGAGCAGCCGTCCCAGGTATTGGTGCGCGTGTCGGGGCTCAATTGCACCATGCCAAAGGGCGCCGTCGCGCCGGGAAATGTATGACCATGAGCGTCGGTGCCGACCATTGGCAACGCTTCGTCCACCGGCGACGCCAGGGCGCAGATAGAAACGGAGCAAATGAGAGCGGCCGCAGCGGCCATGCGTGAGCGAAAAATCGTCATTTAAATAGTGATGCTGTCAAGGGGGTCCCGCGCCAGTCGGATGCCCATGTTGACGGCGCGGGACCCATCACAAATTTAAGGGCGCCTCCGGCCATGACCTGCCAATAGGTGATATAGGGAACGGTCAGCGGAGAACCGTTCAATGTGGCGGACTGAATATATTTATTCCTGGGCGAATTGTTGGCAGTTGTGATGGTAAAAACGCGGCCTTTGCGCAGATGCAATTTCACTTTCCCAAAGACCGGACTGCCAATCATGTAGATGCCGGAAGCAGGATTGACGGGATAGAAGCCCATGTCGGCAAACAGCATCCACGAAGTCGTTTGCCCGCAATCGTCATTGCCGGGAAGACCGGATGCGGAACTGTCGAAGTTCGTCAACGCATCGCGGACGAGGCATTGGCAGCGGGCAGGCTCGCCGCTGAAATCGTACAGATAGAGATAATGATTGCCGGGTTCGTTGTTTACGAGCGCGTTCAAATCAGTTGTCCGGGCGTCGAGGGTTTTATTGAACTTTGCGTCGCCGCCCATCAATTGAATCAAGCCGGGAGGATCGTGCAGCACGGCAAAGGTGTACCCGTCCTGGCCGCCTTCCGACCAGCCGGCGTTCGACGGGGCCCACGTGCCGTCGGCATATCGGGAGTTCATCAGGCCGATCGCAGGATTGAAAATGTGTTTGTAGTTCAACGAACGATTGAGAAAGAATTGATAGTCATCGTTCTTGCCGAGCGTTTTGGCGATTTGAGCGGTGCACCAATCATAATAGGCATGTTCCAAAGTGCACGATGCCGCTCGCGCCGTCCAATTTTCGGGGACATAGCCATATTGAGTTTCGTAGGTCAGCCCTTCGCGCGCGGAATACGGTTTGCCTTGTGAACGGTCCGGCCACCTTTGCGACGTGTCCTCGTTGGGCGGCGTCATCGCATCCTTATTAACGGCTTGATACGCGAGATTGTAATCGAAGCCGTGGAATCCCTCGCAAATCGCCTCGGCCACCATGGAATCGGCCGGAGTGCTGAGCATGATGTCGGTGTAGGACGGATTCGGCCACTTGGGCATCCAGCCGCCTTCCTGATAGTCATTGAGCAGCGCCTGGACCATGTCATCTATGCGTTCGGGGCACACGAGCGTCAGAAAGGTAAATTCGGCCCGAAAAATGTCCCATCCCGAAAAATCCGTGTAGGCAACGCCGTTGTGAATCTTATCGTCGAACGCGCTGTAGTATCGGCCATGCTCGGAAAAGAGCCTGGGATAAAGCAAGCAATGATACATGCCGGTATAAAACTGCTCGCGTTGGTCGCGCGTACAGCCGCTAATGGAAATTTCGTCCAGCTTCTTTTCCCAGGTGCGTTTCAGATGTTTTTCTACGGCGGCAAAATCCCAATCGGGAATTTCGGCGTTCAAATTGGCGCGTGCCTGATCGAGGCTGATGAAGGAAGTTCCCACCTTGACCTCGATGACATCGTCTCGCCGGGTATTAAAGGTCACGTACGCGCCGACGGCGTTAGATGGGGCGGTGGTGCCGGGACGGAAGGTCATTCCCTGGCAGGCGCCAAAGCCGGCAAAGGGCCGGTTGATTTGAATCACAAAGTATCCTTTGAAATTCGGCAACTGCAAGGTGGTCAATTTGGCGTCAATACGGTCGGGATTGTACCCGGTGATTTCCTGTGCAATAGGATTGACCACGATCTGGCCGGCCACGACCTGCCGGGTGGCCTGCACGACTATGCTGGCATTCGTGTTTTCCGGGTAGGTAAACCGCAAAATGGCGCAATGCTCCGTGGCCGTGATCTCTGCCTTGATTTTGCGCGACTCGCCGGCGTCCATGGACACCGCGTAATAGTACGGAGTAACGATTTCGTCCTGATGCGAGAAAGGCAATTGCCGTGAGGTTTCGGTCGCTTTGATGGCATCCACTTCCGGCATGAGCGAGACATAACCATAGTCTCCCATCCAAATGGCGGCCTGATGCGTGCCCATGAAACCGAAGATGTATTTGTCCGCGTAATTGTAAGAGGCGACGCCGGGCCTCAGATTGACGCGCGTCTGCGGCGTCCAACTGGTCATCGCAAAGGGCGGCTGGACAAACGGCATGGTCCCGCCGTATTCGCAGCCGTTATCATTGGGAACGTCGGCCGTACCGATGTAAGGATTCACGTAATCCACATTTGCGGCGTGGGCGGTGGCCAAGAACATGATGGACGCGAGGAGAAGGACCGGAACGAAGGATTTAGGCATGGGTGAAGCGGTCATGTGCAATGAATCGTGTTGCGTTTTGCGTGTTGCGTCAAGTATGGGCGCAAAGGTCGAAGGCTGAAGGTTGAATGGTTAAATTGTTAAATGGTTAAATTGTGAGGTGGACGCCGGTCAGCGCGTAGGAGACGAGGTGACGAGTCTCTGACTAAAAAAGTGGAAACAGCCAAACGGGGTAAATTGAAAATGCTGGACTGCAATTTTGGGCCGAATGATAATCAACAAATTGAAGCAGGATTCGTTAGAACACAGAGGGCCGTTGATTTTTGGCTGACGACACTTATGAAGCCGGCATCTCTACATTCTTCGTCTGGTTTTCACTGCTTTGTGTCGGCAGCTTTGGTTTTTGGCTCAGTTGCTGGATGGGACCTATGGTTCTGCGCTGGCGGGTGGGAGCGCCACCAGCATTGGGGTGAAGGAACGCTGTGGGCTGCTTCGGCCATTGTCGGGCTTTGGGCCGCAGTCGATACCATGCGTCTTGCATGGCCGCGTGGTTCGGAAATTGTACTGGTGGGATTAGGCCTTGCAATACTGCATTCAGTGTCAATTTATGCGTTGCTGATGTTTGTAGGTTGGTTAATTCAGGGCGCCCCGCCGTGATGATCTCACTAAATAGGACAATGAGAATCCACCTTTGCATTGATACTCTCATACCGAGTGGGGTTTCAATTTGATTTGGCGCCTGTATTCTTCTGATTTCGAATTGGCCGCAGATCAAATTCGCGCTATCGCGTGACTTCGCAATTAGCGGCTTGATATTATGGGCCTCTACCCAGGGTTGCGCTCGCGGACTCGCTCACCCTGGGCTACAAAGATTTCACCCCGATGGGGTTTCCAATTTGCTACGGCGTAATTTCCAGACGGTAAAAACGACGGCTGATGGCGCTGGTCACGATATCAGTGAGCGTGAGCGGACCGCCGATGGAGTTGCTGACGGCACAGGCGGGGAGGTTGGACCAGACGAGTTCGGACAGCGAAGCGGCGGATTGGATTTGAATGTTTTCACCGGCAATACTGGCGAAGCTGATAGCTACGTGGTTCGTTGAACCAGAACCGGGGACTGCGGTGATGCTGGGTTCATTGGGTGGTTGATTCGGATTTTGGTTGGGATTCTGATTTTGATTGGGATTCTGGGGCGGCGGAACGGTGAGTTGATACACCACGCCAAGGTAATTGGTTCCTCCCATGTAGGTGACGCCGTAATAGTTGCCATCGTAACCCTGGACGGGCGCGGCCTCCGGACGGACGCCGTCGCCGATGAAGGCGTCAAAGGCATGCACGTAAACGAGGCCGCCCTCCGGCCCGATTTTGAAAAGAGAGCCGGCGCCATTGGTCCCGCCGAGATAGGTCGTGCCGTAGAGATACGAGTCGCTGCCTTGAAGCACGCCGGCTTCGGGATTGAGGCCATCCGCGGCCGTGCCACCGAAATTATACAGGTTGGTGAGGACACCCGCGGGCGTGATCATGAAGACGGTGCCGTAGCTGTTGGAGCCGCCGTTGTAAGTGGTGCCGTAGTAATTGCCGGTGTAACCCTGAATGATTCCGCCCATCGGATTTTCGCCGTCGGACGGTGTGGCGCCAAATTCATGCAAAACGGTAAGCACACCCGCGGGAGTAACGCGGAACGCAGTGCCGTAACCATTGTATTCCACGCCGTTCGTGCCGCCGGTCTCGGCGGTGCCGTAAAAATTGCCATCACTGCCCTCAAAGAGCCCGGCGTAGGGGCTGCCGCCATCTGCGCTATTGGAAAACGAATAGATGACCGCCAGATTGCCGCTCAAATCCATTTGGAAAACGGTGCCGTAGCCCTTCTGCCCACCGGCGCTGGTAGTGCCGTATAAGAGGCCGTCGGATCCCTGGATAAGCGGCGAAAACGGCCAGCGGCCGTCATACGTGAGGGGGCCTTGAAAGATATGGAGGTTGGTGAGCACCCCGGCCGGCGTGATCCGAAAGACGGTGCCGTAGAAATTGGTGCCGCCCTCATACGTGGTACCATAGAAATTGCCGTCGCTGGCCTGAACCAGACCGGCATCCGGAAACTCACCATCGTTTGCGAAACCGCTTTTGAATTGATACAGGACGCTCACCGTACCGGCGGAATTGATCCGAAAAACGGTCCCGCAATTGCTGGCGCCGCCGTATTCGGTAGTGCCGTAGAAGTTGCCGTCGGTTCCCTGAAGGAGATGCATCCAGATGGGCTGGGCGCCGTCGTTGGTCCCGCCGGCGAATTGATGCAAAATGTTGAAAGATTGCGCCGGCGCGCGGCCGGCCGGCATCACGCCCAGAGCCGCCAACAGCACGCACAGATGCCACAAATGGAAGGGACAAGTCATGCAAATCCAGGCGTTGAAATGGCCCCAAACCGTGCGAGTATTGAACCTGCCCTTCCGCATAAGCCTTATAACTACATACAATTAGGGCTATGTCAATCCAATATTTATTATATCAGGAAACAGAACTGAGACACGAATTTCACGAATTGACACGAAATGTCTCGCCTCACTGCCCGGACAATAGCAAACACAGCGATAAAACCACGCCGAACAGGAACAGTCGCCAGCCCCAGCGATAAAATCCGGCCAAACTTTCCGGCACTGACTTGATGCCAAAGGTGAAATACCGGCCACTTCGATAAACCGGAATCTTTGCATAGAGAATCAATACCGCGCCGGAAATTTGCAATACGAAGCCGGCCACACAAACGCAAATCCATGGCGTGCCGCTCAAATTGGAAAAAAACATGAAAATCTGCAAACCGAGCAAAGTAACTATAACAACGACCACACGTCCCCAATGCTCCATAAAAGTCTCCAGGCCGTTGCTGTTTTTTCGCGTTTCCATAAGATTAAGAGGCGGTCGGCTGTGCCGCGAGCGAGGAAGCCGGCGTACGCGATAAACGCGCCGGCGCTCGAAAGAGCAAAATGATGCCGAAGATGACGTCCACACCCGGAATCAATGCAACCAATAGCCACCAGGCGCTCATGCCGATATCACGGATTCTCGGCAAGACGATGAAGATCTCGGCATAAATTGAAAGTAAGATGATTGAAGCCCAGAAAAGCCGGGCATCCATCGTCGTGCTACAGGAATAGAGGAAACCCGCCACAATATTGACCACCATCCCTCTGAAAAAATAAGCGAGCCGATGCAACCGATATGGGAACAGGAATTTCATTATGGCTCGATACGATTCACGATCCAAGACTCCGCCAAGCTGAATGCAAGTCAAGCTCCGAGAGCGAAAACGATACGGCGGTGCTCAATTTGGGAACTTCAAACACGTTCGCGCTTGAGGCGCTCGCGTCGCCTTCGGCATCCAGTTTATGTTTGCTTGCGTGTTTACCCGGGGTGGTCGCGCTTCGCGCTCGACCCCGGGCTACTTTCCGTCACCCTCCGGGGTTTTCAATTGGCGCATTTGGCGGAAAATGTTTTAGTACATTTCGTGGTGCCAAAATCAGTGTCTATCCGTGTCCATCCGTGGTTAACATGTTTTTTGTGCCTGCCTCCCCCTTCCTGATCTTCTCTCGATACTCTCTAACGGCCTTATCCGCGAGCAAAAGATAACTGCCCAGCAATGCGGCCATGGTCGAGAGCAAACCCCAGGCTGCCCACGGTCCTTGCAGGGAAAAAACGGACCACGCCAGCAGCAAAGGCGCTACGGCCGCCAGGCCCCAACCCCAACACACCTGAAGCCAGGGACTGCTATAGACGCCATAAAACGACAGGCCCACCGCGAAGACGAGAAAAGCAATTCGGATTACCCACCCGGCTGAACTGAAAGCGGCAACATGATAAAGCGTGCCAAAGGCGCAAACCAGCACCAGCGATAAAGCCGCCGAAGACAACTTCACTCGGGTTGGAATGGGTGCAGTCATGCTACCTGCGAAGCAAAAACTGGACCACACTGAACGGAAGTCAAGTTTCGAAAAGATCTTAATCATACTGCGGGCGTATCTCGCTTTTTGGAGAGGAACAGAGGCGGAAGATGCCGCACCTGATGGGGCTGGGGCTTTTAGTGGATTTTTACTACAGATGCCGTGCCTACGGCGCTGACAGTCTGCCATTGACCGTCCCAGGTCGCGTGTGCGAGCCCCGTTTAGGGGCGGAATATTTGTAGAAAACCGAACTTGTGGGAGAAGAAGCCCCGTTAGGGGCGACATAGTCGGCTACAATCACAAAAGGGCTCTGGCGAAAAACGAATCGAACCGTTTTCCGGGGCGACGTTAGTCATAAATGGTTATGCGGCGATTTTTGACAATCCTCTCCTGACACATTACGTTTCCGCCTGATGGACTACGATTACCGCAAGCGCGATTATCTGTTGCCTCCCGGTTGCAATGATTTGATTGATGTAATCGCCGGCCACTCGAACGTGGCCGAAATTCCTCCTTACAATATCAGTGAATACCAGGGCAGCCTGGTGGCCACCCTTGAACTGCCGGAGAAAGCCATTGGAAATATCGAAATCTTCGTTGAGGGGCAAAAAATTCGGATCGTCGTCCCGAAATGGCCGGACTTCCATGCCCTTTGCGAAAGGGTCATCGAGGTACCCGCCGGTTACAATCCCGCCGTGGCTCGGGCTTTTTACCGCAAGGGAATCCTGCGCATCCTGATTCCGAAATGCTGAGGGAGGGGGGCAGCCCGGAGGGCTGAACTATTGCCAGGTAAATTCGACGGGGATCTGCACATCCGGGTGCAAGCTTTTGTGCACGGGACAGGTGGAGGCGGCTTGCTCGAGCTTTTGCCGTTGTTCGGCCGTCAATTTGCCGGGAACGGCGATCTTCACCGTGAGTTTTCCAATCCGGCGTAGCGGCGTGGCCACCATCTCTTTTTGCACGGTGACCTTTGTGCCCTTGAGGTCCACATTCAGCGAACGCGCGGCGATGCCCATGATGGTGAGCATGCACGCGCCGAGCGCGGTGGCCACGAGATCGCTCGGCGAAAAGCTTTCGCCCTTGCCCAGGTTGTCTTTGGGCGCGTCGGTGTTGAGCCGCGTGCCGGAAGGTTGATGGACGGCCTCGCAACGGAGGTCGCCCTGATAGGTGATGTCAATTGTAACCATGCGAAATTTTAGACACGAATTATGCGAATGAACAAGTTTTGACACGAATTATCATGAATGAACACGAATTTTATCCCATTCATCGGCGCACTTCGCTTTCGTGCCAATTCGTGAAATTCGTGTCTAGGTTTTCTCCGTGTCCGCGGACTTCTCGCCGTTGCTTGACGGCCGCAATGCCATGGCAATTTTTTTCAAAAACTCCATGCGTTCCCTTTGAAATTCCGGGTCATAGACGGATTTGCCGGTAATCAACCGCGTCAATTGCGGGAACGCCGCGGGAAACATGGTGAGCGAACGCATGGTGAGCATCACATGACGCGGATCGAGCTCGGCGGAAATCTGTCCGCGCTCCTGCCGCTGGCGGATGCGCTTGATCCCCCGGGCGGCGCCTTCGAGCCGTTGCTCTTCGTCAATCACGCGCCGCCAGTCGCCTTGCAAGGCCTCCCATTGAAACAGCCGGACCCAATCCGGGTCCTTGCACGCCGCCTCGAACCAAAACGGCAGCGTTTCCTCCGGATCGCCGGACAAGGCATCGCCCCAGGCGCGGCGCTCGGAAATTTTGCGGCGCAAAACGGCCTTGAACAACTCCTCTTTGTCGCCGAAATAATGATACAGCATGCGCTTATTGATGCCGGCGCGGCGGGCGATCGCGTCCACGCGCGCCCCGGCGAAGCCTTTGGCGGCAAATTCCTTGAGCGCGGCCGCGAGGATGCGTTCGCGGGAGCGTTCGGGATTGCGGGCAGAGACTGGGGTGGTTGGCGGACGCGGCATGGCCTATAAGTAACTAAAAAGTTACTTCGGGGCAAGGCCAAACCACGAAAAACACGAACCGAATTTGGCCACGGAGGCACAGAGCCGCAACTAAAGAGGGCCTATGGCCGAAGCCGCTCGAAGCACAACTGCCTGCCCCGCCGCAGCCTTTGGCGAAGGAGGGTGTCCCGCGAGGCGGGATCAGTCGTAGCGCGCACGACCGGGATGCTTGCCGGAAGCACGGTGGTTTAGGCCTTGTCGGGCTGCTGCGGTTGGTGCTGTCGCACACAGCCGCGCTCCTGCCGCGAGGGCTGCTGTGACTAAAAATCAAACCCAAAATAAATGTTGCATTTAAAGCCGCAGTGTCTATATTGCAAACGATTTGCAATTAGAAATGTCTGAAAATGTGACATTCCGACGCCCATCCTGTTGCAAACCGGTGGCGCATTTGTTGCTTTGAGCTTAATTAAACGATGCTAATGCCGATCAAAATGAAGAGCCGCACGCGGGAATACCTGCACCGCGCGACCGGGCTTTTGGCCCTGTTCGTCTGGCTCTTCATGGCCACGGCGGAAATTTGCCCGCCCCTTCACGCATGGCTGCACGGCGGCACGATTCCCGATGACGACGATTGTCCGGTCGTGGCGATTGCCGTGGGGCACGTCCATGTCAGCGTCTGCCACGTTGAGCCGGTGGTTCCGGTCGCCTTGATCGAAATCACGCCACGCGTGGAAATTACCGTTTTTGTTCCTTCCGAAAAAGTCCTTCCCAACGACCGCGCCCCGCCCGCGTCCTGCGTTTAATCCTCGGTGCGGTCAAATCAACTGTCAGCGCGGCGTGTGCGCATGTTCCTGATTCATTCAGGCGCATAGGCATCGCCGGGCCGGCGGCCTTCAAAAAGATCAATTCGGTTCATTGCGTAATGCCGGCATTCCTAATACCGGCATTCCGCAGGCGCGGCGCCTATTGGGGCCGCGGTGTGGAAAAATTTAAAACTTAAACCATTTGAAGTTATGAAAAAAATTGTGAAACGGAAAAATCTGAAGTGTAGAAAAAGGGAAAGGATCAGGAGAAGTTATTGGGCGGTCATTGGACTCGTGGCGTTGTCCTGCGGCAGCGGGGCAAAAGCGCAATCCACCAATGCCAATCTCGGTTTGACGCCGCTGACACCCGTGGTGTCGTCTGCGCCAATGACAAACAGCGTCGCCGGAAATCCAACGAATACCGCCGCTGGAAGCCCGGCGAACGTTTCCAATCTTGGCAACGTCACCATCGTCGGCCAGATGAACCAGGCGCGCAGCCAGATCATGACCAGCGTGGGCGCGTCGGACTACACGCACACCACCGCGAATATCCAGGCGCAATCCCAGGGCGATAATGCGCCCCTGACGCAGGTCATCCTGCGCTCGCCCGGTGTCGCCGAAGATTCCGCGGTGAGCGGCAACCTGCACGTGCGCGGCGAACATGCCAATTTGCAATATCGGATTGATGACATCCTTCTGCCGGAGACGCTCGCCGGAGAATTTGGGCTGGTGCTTTCGCCCCGCTACATCGAATCCCTGCAACTCATCACCGGTTCGCTTCCGGCGGAATATGGATTCCGCACGGCCGGCATCATTGACATCCAGACCAAGACCGGCGCCTTTGCGCCGGGAGGCGAAGTGGACCTTTACGGCGGCAGTTTTAACACATTTAATCCAAGCTTCACGTATGGCGATACGGACGGTCCGTGGGATTATTTCGTCGAGGGCAGCTACGAATCAACCGATCTGGGACTGGAAAACGCGACCAACACGATCAACGCCTTCCACGACCACAGCGACCAATACAAGGCGTTCACGTATGCGTCACGCCTGTTAAGCGATACCACCCGGGTCACGTTCATGAGCGGCGCGTCCTACAACACGTATCAAATTCCAAATAGTCCAGTAGGCCCGGCCGACGATCCGAATGGGAACCCGTACGCAAATTACATGCCGGTGGCTCCTGAAACGAGCTGGACCCAGTTGAATGAAAATCAGGTGGAAGATGATTATTTTGCCATGGCCGCCCTTCAGGAATCGCTCGGCAACTTCAATTATCAACTATCGGCCTTTGGCCAGGCCAGCGGCGTCCATTTCA
>JASHPN010000148.1 GCA_030038175.1 Verrucomicrobiia bacterium | reverse complement strand
TGAACCGGCATTCAATCCGTCTGGTCAGCAACCTTTCTCCGTCACGGCCATGTTTCGCGGCAACCCCGCCGACGCACGCAATCAAACCATCGTCGGTCACACGACGACTTCGTGGCGTTTGTGGATGAACGCCAGCGGCAATCTGGAATGGCAAATCGCCGGAAACACCCTGAACTCTTCCGGCATCTATAACGACGGCAACTGGCACCAGGCGGTAGCGGTCTATGCGCCCGCGTCCAGCCCCGCCGTCACCGGCACCAATCTCCTCTACGTGGATGGCGTGCTGGACAGCAGCGTTTCCACCGTCAGCACCAACGGCATAGGCGGTTCGACTTCAGACGTGATGATTGGCGCCGATCCGCAGTACACCAACAATCCCGACGCGCTGGGCCAGCAATTTGCCGGCCAGATATGCGAAGTGGCGCTGTTCACCAACGCGCTGACCGCCGCGCAAGCGCAGCAACTCTACACCGCAATCAATCCGATTACCGTAAATACAAACCCGACGAATATTGTTTTCTCGCTTTCGGGCAACCAATTGACCTTGTCATGGCCGGCGGATCACACGGGCTGGATGTTGCAGGCGCAAACTAACAGTCTCTCAACGGGCATTGGCACTAACTGGGTGGACGTCGCCGGCTCGACCAATAGCAACCAGGCTGTTATCCCGGTCAACCTCAACAATGGCAGCGTGTTCTATCGGTTGGTTTACCCGCCTCAATGAAAGGCGCAAAATGATATGAAGCAGAGTGGTTGTTTGAAAAGAACGGACGAATTCAATTCAAATTCGGGTATGTCACCTTCATGGGCCGCCCGGAGGCGCGCCTTCACGCTCGTTGAGCTGCTCATTGTCATTGCCATAATTGCCATCCTGGCCGCCATTCTCCTGCCCGTTCTGAACGAGGCCAGAATCAGGGGACAGGCGCAGCTTTGCGTCAGCAACCTGCGCCAGATTCAGAGCGCCTTTATCATGTATTGCGACGATGCCAATGATCTGGTTCCGATCAGCCATAGCAACTCTTCTGACAATCCTATGGCGTCCGATTACGTGGATTGGGTGGCCGGCATTATGACTTATGGCGACCCCGGCGCGACCAACGCCTCGTATTTGACGGATCCGGTCCATTCCCAATTCTCCCTTTTTCTGTCAGACCCGAAGGTTTATCATTGTCCTGCCGATCTCAGTCGCGAGAATGGATTGTCCGGTTTGCCGCGCGTGCGCAGCTACGGGTTGCAAGGCCTGATTGGCATAGACAACGAGGCCACCGCGTCGGCCAAAGATCCCACTACGATTCAATCCACATACCCGCCCGTAACCGGAGGGACTAAATGGCTGGTCTATACGAGTACGAGCCAGATTAAAGGCGGGATGTCACCGAGCGATCTTCTGGGTTTTGTTTGCATTCATCCCGATTTCATTGGCGATGGCACCTTCAGCTTTTGTATGACTCCTTATGCCAATAAAACCGAGTTCCTCCAGGTGCCTTCAAAATACCATGGAAATGCGTGTCCTTTCACGTTCATTGACGGCCATGTGGAATTGCACAAATGGAACAATCCGGGATATATTCCCCAGGTTGTCTATCAACCAAATCAACCCAAGCCCGCCGGAGGCGACCCGGACCTCACCTGGTTCTATACTCATTGCTCCGTGCCCACCCAATGATGACTGACTTCGCCGGCGGCTTTTTGCGTCGTTCCATTGGAAAATTAAACCACGACGGCGCCATTCGCTTGAAATATTTGTTTCCATCCCTGTTTTGCGCCATCTTTCTTGTGTCCGGCGCGGCCTTCGCGCAATCACCCGTCGCACTGACCATAGACACCGGGTCTCCCGGTTGCGTCATCCCTTCGGATTTCAGCGGCCTAAGCATTTTTACGGGGACGCAAAGGGCGGGGCACCGGGGCGCGCCGGGTTGCCTGTTTTCCGCCTCGAATGCCCAGCTCATCACCCTGTTCAAAAATACCGGCATCCATCACCTGCGCCTGGGTGCAACCGGTTCGGCTTCCTCCGATCCAAACCTGGACGACGAGGACATTGCCAATTTATTTGCCTTTGCGCGGGCCACGGACATCAAGGTCATTTATTCCCTGCACGGGCGCGACGGCCTCGCGACGGCGAGATACGTGTGGAACAATTATCGGCCATGGCTCGATTGCTTTGCCTTCGACAACGAGCCGGACCATCGGGCCGAAGGCGGCAGTGGAACCGAAGTTGGCAGTTACGCGGGTTACATCAATGGCTGGCAGGACTTTGCCCGGCCCATCGCCAAGGCCCTGCCTGGCGCGAAATTCACCGGCCCGGACGCCGCGGGCAGGACCCTGGCCCCGCGTTTTGCCGACAGCGAAAAAAATTCCGGCATTATCACTTTCATCACCCAGCATATCTATGTGGGCGGGAACCCGAAAAAGCACAATATTACGTCGGCGCAACAGGCCATTGACAATATGCTTTCAAGGAATTGGGACACTGACAACTATCCCGGGCTTTATCGGCAGGTTTTGGCGCCGATCATGAAGATGGGTTTTCCCGTTCGATTGACTGAATCCGACGATTACACGCACGGCGTGACCGGCGCCAGTGATGCTTTTGCCTCCGCGTTATGGGCGCTGGATTACCTGCACTGGTGGGCGGCACACAATGCCAGAGGCGTCAACTTTCAAAATACGGAATGGATTCCCACCGACACCTTTCACCCCGATTCCGAAGGGAATTATCAAATCAGCCCAAAAGCCTATGGCATCAAGGCATTTGATTTAGGCAGTCACGGCCGGGTTGAGCCGGTGGCCATCGCCAATGCCGATGGCCTGGACTTGACTGCGTATGCCGTCGGCGACGTTACGAACCTTTATGTAACCATCATCAACAAAGAGCATGGCCCCGGAGCGCGCGCGGCGACCGTAGCTATTCATCCAAAAGGCTTTGCATCGGACGACATTCAAACCATGTATCTCACCGCTCCCAGGGGTGACCTGGGCGCGACTGCCGGCATCACCCTGGGCGGCGCGCCGATTACCAATGATGCCCCGTGGCGGGGAGAATGGGCGGCATTGGATCCCGCTTCCGGCGCGCCTTGTATATTGACTGTCCCCGCCGCGTCTGCGGTAATTGTAAAAATATCGGCGCGATAATCGCGGAAGGGCAGGCGCAAAAATCTCGTTAATATGCTCAATCGAAGTGTCATTGTGATAAGTCCACGCCTTGGCGTCGTTTTTGCCGCGGCTGCGCTCATCGGTCTTTCTTCCTGTGCCATGCCCGCTTCCAAGCAGGTCCGGCACCCGCCGGCGCTGTCTCCCCGCCAGGAAATCCTGCTGGATGCGGATTGGCGCTTTCATTTAAATGACATGCCAACCAATGAAGCCATCGCTCCGAACTGCGACGACTCCCAATGGCGGGCCGTCAATGTTCCGCATGATTATGTGCTGGAGGGAACCTACAATAAGACGAACGAGGCGAAACACGGGTATTTGCCATACCCGACGGCCTGGTATCGCAAACATTTGATTGTTCCCAAATCTGATGCCGGCAAAATTCTGCGCCTGGATTTCGACGGCGTCTTTCGTGACAGCAAGGTCTGGTTCAACGGCCAGTTCCTGGGCGAACACCCCAGCGGTTACACGCCCTTCTCCTATGACGTCACCCAAATCGCCAAACCCGGCGCGGAGAACGTCATCGCGGTGCGGGTTGACCCCAGCCAATTCGAGGGACATTGGTACGAAGGCGGCGGGATCTACCGACATGTGCATTTGACGGCGTTGGCGCCGGTTCACATCGCACAATACGGAACGTGCGTCGTTTCAACGGTCCCCGATGGCGACCAGGGTGCGCACAACGAGGCCGATCTGACCATCCAATCTGCCGTCGAGAACAGCGGGCCGCAATCGGCCACGTGCCAGGTGGTCTCGGAAATAATTGGCCCGGACGGAAAAGCGCTCAAAACCATCAAAACGGAACGCACCGTTTCCGCCCACGGCCAGTGCCAGGTAGATCAGCAAACGGTCATCGAACGTCCCCAATTGTGGTCTATTCAATCTCCGGCACTCTACGAGCTTTGCAGCAGGATATTGGAAGAGGGCAAGCCGGCTGACGCAACGACCACGACCTTTGGCATTCGAACGATCCGTTACGATGCCGACAAAGGCTTTTTCCTGAACGGCAGGCATGTGGAAATTCAAGGCACGGCGAATCATCAGGATTTTGGCGGTCTTGGCATTGCCGTGCCGGACAGCCTGCAATCCTGGCGCGTGGAACAACTCAAGAAGATCGGCTGCAACGCCTGGCGCACCGCGCACAACCCGCCCAGCGAAGCCTTGCTGGATGCCTGCGACCGCCTCGGCATGTTGGTGATGGAGGAAAACCGTCATTTGGGCGATGCCTATACTTCTCATAGCCCACGCGGAACGACCGCGACCAACCTGTCTGACCTGGCAACGATGATTTTGCGGGACCGGAACCATCCCAGCGTTGTCATGTGGTCCCTGTGCAATGAGGAAGGCCAGCGGCGGACTCCGGAAGGGATGCGCATCTTCGCCGCCATGACTCGCGTGGTGCATCGTTATGACACGACCCGTCCCATCACGTGCGCCATCAATTCACATGGACTTACCAATGAAGTCACGGACGAAGACATCCTTGGGGTCAACTACCACTTTCGAGAGTATGATGTTTTTCATCGCGCCAGCCCCGGCCTGCCGATGTTTGGCAGCGAAGGCGTTAACGAAAAAACCACCCGCGGCGAGTATGGAGAAAACCGCGGCGCCGGCATGTGCAGTTGCTATAACCTGAGCGATAAGCAATGGCTGGCCGTGGCCACGCGGCCGTATATGGCCGGAATGTTTGTCTGGACCGGCTTCGACTATAAAGGCGAACCCAATCCCTACAACTGGCCGGACGTCGGCAACAACACCGGCCTGATGGATTGTTGCGGTTTTCCCAAAGACAAATATTACTACTTTGAGTCCTGCTGGTCTCCCAAACCCATGGCCCATTTGCTTCCGTCCTCCTGGAACTGGCCGGGGAAGGAAAATCAAGACATCCGGGTCATCGCCTTCAGCAACGCCAAACAGGTCGAGCTGTTCTTAAACGGCCATAGTTTGGGAAAACAAAACATGCCTTATGACGGCCATCTGGAATGGGAAGTTCCCTGGCAGCCCGGCCAACTGATGGCCAAGGCCTGCACCGATGGACAAATCGTGGCCACGGACATCGTGGAAACGACGGGCGCGCCCGCGAGCATCCGGCTCTCTCCGGCCCGGACGATGCTGGCAGCCAATGCGGAAGACGCGGTCGTGGTTGCCGTTTCGATCGTGGACGCCCAGGGCAGAGTGGTTCCGGATGCCGTCAATCGTGTCTTTTTCCGACTTCGTGGCGGCGGGATAATTTGTGGGGTCGGCAATGGCAATCCCGCCGACCATGATCCGGACAGGGCGGATGCGCGGAACGCTTTTCACGGCCATTGCATGGCGGTGATTGAGGCTGGACAGCCGGGGACGCTTCAGTTGATTGCAACTTCACCCGGACTTGTGCCGGACCGTGTGAATTTCAAAGTGCGGCAAATTTACGGCGCACGCAGTACGCGGTAGAAGAGGAATGGGTTTGTGCCGATGCCGTTTGTGACCGTAAGGATCGGGCCAGTGGCGACGTTAGTCTCCAGATTGAACCAATTGCTCGACAGGAGATTGGTTGAATATTGAACCTGATAGACCAGGCCGGTCTGGGTATTCCACGAGAGCGCGAGGCCATTGGGGCCGGCCGGGAAAACGCTGGAGATGTTCGGCGTGGGAACCGGCACGAGACTGACGTCATCAAGCCCAAACCAGGACGGGTCATCCCGTGCACCGAATTGCAGGAGCGCATTCGTGCTGGTGGCTGTGAGGAGGAAGTTGGTGTAAGTCCATCCAAATGCCGCGGGGTTGACCAAATTCAGAATTGTGTTCGTCGTGGCTGTGTTCGTGTTCCAATTGACGATGAATTGTTGCGTTGAGCCGCTGGCCTTGCTCGTAAACCAGAACGAGAGTTCATAACTCTGCCCCGGTACGGTCGGCACAAGCTGAGAAATATAACCGACCACTCCATACGTCCCAAAAACGTCACAGTAAGTGCCGGTATAAGGAAGTATGCTCGATTCAAATCCATTGGAATCAACGAAATCATAGTTATAGGTGGGGTAGTGAGCAGGATGGTGGCCGGTCCCAACGCCGATACCGCCGGTTTGCGCCCAACTCGAAAGGGTCGCAATACCAAAATCGCCATTCTGAATCGACGATTGTCCAATCAGGAGCGTAAATTGGCGGGTGCGGCTGGCGCCGGTCGTTTGATTGGTAAATACAATACCGGCGGTATATGTGCCCGCCGGGAGACTGTAGGCCGACGGGTTCAAGCTCACGACCACATTCGTTGCCGGACCGCCGGGCGTTAATGTTCCGCCGCAGGCCGAAACCGCGAGCCATGAGGAAGGATTGACGAGGGACCAATTCAACGGATTGGCTCCCGAGTTGGTTGCCGTGTAATTCAGTGAGCTGACGGTAAAAGGCCCTCCCGCAGGCCCGGACGCCACAAAACCGCGGCCCGGCGTAACGGCCAGGGAATCTGAAACGCCGGCCAGCGCGTCTATGAGATCGTCGCCGCCGGGCGTTCCCCAGCCCGTGCAAAGATCGTAGCCTGGGACCGCTGGAAATTTGTTCGTGCTGCTGTCCCAAAAATTATTGCCGGCAACGATGTCATTGAAATCAGATGAGTAACTGGCGCTTTTGCCGATGGCATAGACGGCCGGGTTGATAAATCCAACATTCGTTGCGCCTCCGGCCAGCGCCTGCTGGTTCACCAGCGCGATAAACGCCGCCCAGGATGGCGCCGCGCAACTGGTGCCGCCAACGTAACCGCCGAAGCCGTTATCCGCCACGACATAAACATTGTCCGCGGTCATGGACACATCCGGAACGTTTCGCATGTTATTTGAGCCTTCATTGGCCGCCATGCTGATACCCTGTTGCCAGTAGGGAATTGAAAAATTTTTGCTTATGCCACCGCAGGTACCTATGCTGGTGGTCCCGCCGGGATTCCCGCCCCAATTCCATACCGTCTCCTCGACCCGCGCGCCGCCTGGACCGGTCGTTGTGAGCGTCGTTCCACCGACTTGGGTGATGTTGGTGCTTTCCGAAGGAAAAGGAATGCCGTTGTTGAAAGCATCCGAATCGCCGGCGGCATTAAAGAATGATTGATGATGCGAAGCCATGGTTTGGAAAAGGCCTTCGGCGGTTTCGTCCGGCGACGAAGGCGAGCTTTCACCCCAGGAACAACTGAACTCTTCCGGAGAATTGCTGGTGTCGTCGGCCATGGCGGCCAACACGTCGTCGAAATATGCGGTATTGTTGGGCGCTTCATAGACCACGATTTTTGACAGGCCCGGCGCAATCGCCAAAGCGATTTCGATGTCCAGGGCCACTTCGACATTTCCGCTGCCGGGCGAGCTGACCCCGCCTTCGACGGGAACTATTGTCGGAGTCAGGTCCGGCAGACCGGCAAGGTTTTCATACGTGGTGATGTCATTGGGATAGTAGGTGTCAAACTCGAGAAGGCCGAGGGTTTGGCCTGTGCCCGTGAGCGAAACACCGGGAAGGTAGGCGTCCCTGAAATCGCTTCCCATATAAGTGCCGTCCGGACCTGACCCGGTTTGGTGAGGCAGGTTTAAGGCCTTTCCCAGGATGGATTTGAAGGCAATTTGCGATTTCAGCACCGAAAAGTTGTTCAGGCCGCTGACGTGCAGGAGCGGCACGTCCAGATCGAGTGAGGGCGTCGTGTCCGCGGAAAAGAATGTTCGGTTTTCATAGGGATGCCGGTAGTTCCTGAGCGTGACGTGGAAAACGCGTTCGATGTCCGCCACTGTTCCTGAGACGCCCAGAACCAGGCGGTGATGATATTCCGAAGTAAGGGCAAACCCATTGGACTGAAAGAAACTCTTAACGGCATCGTAATCAGCCTGTGAGGGACTGAATTCTTCATTGAATTGTTCCCGCCCGAGATAATGCCGATAATTCGGGCTTTTTGGGTCGTACATGTCTCTCAACTCATGTTCAAAGTTGTCCTTGTTTCGCATTGGCAAACCGATGGCCAGATGCAAAGTCGTCTGCTCCGGCATTCGTCCAATGGGCGCGAGTTGCGGCAAGACTGGCGGCACTGAGTTCGGCAAAAGTTGTTTTCCGGTGTCCTGTGCCAGGGTTGAAAAATGAAAATTCGCGGTAATCAAAATGATGACAACGAACCAGCGAGGAGATTTCTTCCACAACGCCTGCATTGGAATAGGATTTAAAGACTGCAAATGATCCAGTCTAAAATAGCAGAGGATGTGCCAAAGTCAAATTAGAGAAGTCATTGCCGCGCAACCTCTTTCCCACGCGCAAAATGCCGGGCAATTTCTTCTACCCACGCGCCGTCAGGCTGGGCGTAGGGACGGAAGGTTTCCAGCGAACCTTCGCGTTCGTTGTAAAAAAGCGCGCGATGAAGCCCCAGGGCGGCGGCATTCGGGGCGTCAATCAGGCTGGCAGAATCAGTCGCACTCATCTGGAACACCACGCGCATTTCAAATTCGCTGAGGGCCTTTCGTCCCAAAAAGCGGGTGACGTTGTTGTAGGTGTCACAGGTAACAATCACATGAATCCCGCGGGCCGGTCCCTCGGTGATCAGTTGCAACAGCGCCGCCGCCGGCGCGGTTTCGGAATCCGCGGACGACGAAAAGCTAAATTCGTCTTCTTGCCGGAGCCTTTTGAAATTTTGAATGCCCTGGATGAGCACAAATATTTGCGGGCCGTTCGAAGCGCTGTTTTCGCCGCGCTTTTTCAATTCCTCGGCAAGCTGCGGCATGATTTCCGCCAAAGTGCCATGGTTGGCCGCCGTGACTTCGTGCGGAATGGCATCCATGGCGTGTTGTAAAAATTCGCGCTGGGGAAATTCCGGCGGCGTGTTGTCGAGCAGGATAAAACGCGCGGCGTCGGGTGGAAATTGCGCCGCCAAAGAAACCAGGGCAACGGCAAGAATCGTTGACGAACGCTCTTCGCTCTGGGCCACCACCAGCAAGTTACCGCCGCTTTGCCGGAGAAAAACAGCTTCCGTGGGACCTTTGATGGAATTGGGCGCGCCCAGCCAAACGCGCGCCGGCACCGGAGCACCGGAGGGATGCGTTCCCAAGGCCGTCCGCAAGGGCAGGTTGTCCCGCACGTCCGCGGGGGCATTGCCTTCAAAGACAATGGGCCCGGGATAATCTTTGCCGTTTTTGTCAGCGCAATCGCGAATTTTTTTCAGATAAGCGTCGCGCACAAAATCCGGCAGCCAGACGGCCTGGAAGGGGCTATTGCCTTCGATCGAGCCGGCGGCATCGTTGTATATGCCTTCGCCGGGACGGGAAAGCAGCCGCGGCGCCGGGTTGTCCTGGTCCATGATTAAATAGGCGTCGGCTTCGTTGCATTGCAGCGCGATGCGAATGACCATTTGGCCGATCGTGGCCCGGGCCAGCGTGTAGGCGCCGCCGAGCGTCTGTGAGCCCAGCAAAACATGGATGCCAAACGCCCGGCCCTGGCGAACAATGCGATCCAGCAATACCGCCGCGCCCTGGGACACGCGGTCTTCTTCCACAAAAAATTCCTGAAATTCGTCAATCATCAAAAGCGTGCGCGGAATGGGCTCGCTCCCGCCGGCGCGTTTATAGCCGGCCACGTCCTGCGCGCCGACTTTCCGGAACAAATCGCCCCGGCGGCGGAGTTCGTCATCCACTCGCTGAAGCACGCTCAAACCGAACTCGCGGTCGCTCTCGATGGCAACGACTTTTGCGTGCGGCAGTTTGCGCGCGGCGTAGCACTTGAACTCGACGCCTTTTTTGAAATCCACGAGGTAAAACTCGACCTGCTCGGGGCCGCACCGCAGGGCCAGGTTGGTGATGATGATATGGAAGAGCGTGGATTTGCCCGACCCGGTTTTGCCGGCGATCAGGGTGTGCTGGCGGGTGCCTTTGCCGATGGCGAGGTATTGGAACTTGGTGGCCCCGGAACGCCCGATCGGCACGCGCAATTCTTCCGTGGTTTCCTCGGACCACAATGCCGAGTCCGGTGGCGCAACCTGTTCAAACGGCACTTCCACGCGCGTGGAATCCTTGCTGGTGCGCCCCACCTGATGCAGAAAGCGCGTGGCAAATTCGTCGGAAGGCGGCGCGTCCAGGAGCAGTTTCACTCCCGGCTGGCGCCAGCGCGACAATTCAAAACCGCCATCCGCGCGCGAGAGACAAACGCTGTTCTTGCGAAGTTCGTCCGGGACAAAGTCCTGCGGCGGGGCGATGCGGGAATCCCAATGAATGAACGTATAAACGCCGCACCGCGCGCCACTGGCGGCAATGTTGCGCAGGCGGCGCGCCGCAGTCTCGGAGAAGTTTGCCGGAAACGAGGCGACGACCAAAAAATGATATTTCTCCGCCACCGCGCCGGCCTCGGCGTTGTATTCGGTAATCGTCGCGTATTCGTTCCGCAGATACATCTGGATGATTTTTTCCATGTGCTCGTTCAGTTCGGCCAGTTTTTCCTCGAACTGCGCCGATTGCGTCCAGATGCGGCTGTTAATATAGCTTTCCTCGTAATCGGCCAGGTGCATCAGCGAGGCAAAATTCTGGCCCAGTCCCACCGGGTCAAAAATGGTGACCATCAACTTTCCCGGCGGCGTGGTCGCAAACACGCGAAAGATGATGTTGTTGATTGCGGCGACGGCTTCTTCATTTCCGGTCTTGCCGGTTTCAAACAGAACCGAGCCCTGGGAGGGGCAAATCAATGAAAGAGGAACGCGCAGCGTGGGCGGGCAGGGCAGGGCCAGCCGTTTGTCGCGGGGCAGCGCTTCGGCGAATTTTGCCAGATTCACTTCGAGCCGGGCAAAGGTGGCGGCGTTTTGAAATTCCGTGGGCGGCGCCCAGTTGTCCCAGTTCGTCCCGGTCCACGCGGGAAACATTTTTTCCGCCGCGGTTTCGGCGGCCTGGAGGTCATGGCAAAGAGGCTCGATGGCGTTTTTCCAATCCGCCTCCAGCGCGGCCCAGGCCGTCCGATGTTCCGCTTCCATCCGGTTCTTGTTCGCGTTGTAGTTGTCGCGGAGTTGCCGGCTCCTGGTTTCATGTTCCAACTCCAGTTGTCGGAGAGTTTCGGCGCGTTCCGATTCGAGAAGTTCGAGCTTTTTGAAGCCGCGCTTCATGTTGGTTTGGTGGGTGCGGAGGGCTTTCTCGTCAATCTGCATCGGAAGGGATGTGCCCAAACGCGCGAGATTGCGGGCGCCTTCCTTCCAACGCTGGTTCAAGGCCTGTTCATTGGTTTGGAACTCGGCCTGGACGCGTTCCTGTTCCTGTTGATAATGCGATTCAATTTTCTCCGGCCCGCCGTTCAGCATGGCGCGCGCTTTGAGAAGGGAATCCCCCACGACGCCGGCCGCCGGCGCGGCGGCGCTCCCGGCGAAAAACACGAGGACCCAAAAGACAAAGAGCGCCGCCAGCGCGCCGGCGGCGACCGGGTTGGAAACCGTGTGTAAACCAAAGTGCCTCAGAACCGGGTCCGCCGCGGCAACGGCCAGCAGCACGAGCGTCACCAGCCAGATGGGAACGTATTGAAGCAGCCAGGGAAGCAAAATGCCCCGAAATTGATTTAAATCCTTTTCGATTTGCGACTGCAACCGCTGCAGCCTTGCGAAATATTCTTCGCCATCGAAAGGCGTCGAATCCGGCGATGAAGGTCCTCGGCGCAGCCGCCGGCGGAATTTTGCGCTGACGTGGAAGGCGCGGCACGCTTGGTGTTCGAGAACTTGGAAGGTTTGGTCTGCCTGCGCCAGTTTCAGCCGATAATTTTCGTTGGCGGCGGCGGCGGCGGCCAGGTCGGTATTCCGTTTTTGTTCAGCCTCCGCCAGCCCGCTTTGCACCTGGCCGCGCCAATAGGCGTCCTGTTTTTCAATGTTCGTGGCGGCGCGGTCGCGGACGTTCTTATAGGCGCGGTCAATCCGTTCCTTTCGGCTGTCGTTCTGTGCCTTGGCCTGTTTTTTTCGTTCCTTGGCGTTACCTTCCGCCGCGGCCACGCGTGCTTCATGGTCGGTATCGAGGATTTCGCTGTCCGTGTCGAACAGCTTGAGCGCCGAGGCAAAGCGGTGTTGAAAATCCGAATTCAATTTCTCTTCGCGCGCCGCAAAATCGCGGATCGTTTGCTTCAAAGCGTCCAAACGCGCCAGCGTTTCGTTGACCGGGGGGATTTTATTCACAGTCGCTCCTGATCTTTTTCAAAAGTTCATCCAGTTTTTCAATCACCGTGACCGTCTTGTCCGCATAGGCAAAAAGTTCTGCGAGATATTTTTTCTCGAACTCATCGCTCTTTTGGTCGCGCCAGCAATTTTTGGCGTGATCCCACTGGAGCGACAATTCACGGGTAATGCCGGCCAGGCGGCTTCGGTTGGCGCCCAGGCTCATGCGCGGGACTCCGGTTTCGGCTGCGGGATGATGCCCGCATAGGCCTCGAGCACGTTGATAACCTGGTCCAGACAGGCAATCGCCTTGGCCAGGTCCGCCGTCAAAAAGGTTTGAAATTGCCCGGTCTGCCTCAGTAAAGGATCGACTTTTTCGTCGAGGTTGCGGCTCCATTTTCTGACGATCGCCAGTTTGCCCTCGGCTTCGCGCACGGCGCGGTCGGCCCGTTGCACGGCCATTTGTTGCAGCGCGCTGGCTGCCTCCAATTTGGAGAGCGTGGCGTTGAAGAGTTCGGCCCGGGCTTCCTCCAATTTGCGGGAGCGCTTGCGCAATTGTGTTTCCCAATGGCGCCGCTGGTCGTCCTCCAGCCATTGGCGCAGCCGGACAATCTCGCCTGAGGTCTCCTCCAGGAGCGGCCGGGCCTTGCTCCCATAGACGATCAGCGCCGCGCGAAACGCGGCGATCGCATCCAGGGAGGTTATATTCGCTGCTTCGGCCATGCGCATCACTTTTGATTGAGATACTCTTCGATCCGCTGGGCTTTTCGCAACAGGTACGGAGTATGGACCTTGGAGGCTTCGATGAATTTTTTCAATGCTTTCATGGCCTGCTTGAATTCCTCGGAAAATTTTTCATGTTCCTGGTCCTGCCAGGTGTCACCCAGGGCGGTGAACCGTGCGGTCAGAAGAATCACGCGATTTTCAAGGTCGCTGTTGAAGCGCTGCAGTTCCTCGGCGAACCGCCGGACTTTCTCCGGATCCATGATTGCTTGAGCCATCGTTGTGCCTTTCGTTTCTGTTGTATGTGCCTCAATATCGCAAACATTTGGCGGTTGGGCAATTGAACAACAAAGAAACCAGGGAACAAAGCATTGACCGAGGACATCCACGGTTGCTAGTCTGCCCTCCGCTATGCGGCACCCTATTCCCGTCCTTATTGCCTTCATTTTTGCGATACAATTTGCCTCCGCCGGCGAGGTGACGCTGGAAGATAACCAACTCCTGGCTGCCTTTGATTCGGATTCCGGCGCATTGACGCGGTTGGAAGATAAAACAACGGGGTGGGTCATCGAACGTCGTCCTGAGTTGGGCGTTTCCTTCCGGCTTTTTGCCCCGCTGCCCACGCGCCGTTACAACCCGGTTTATGGCCAAAAACAACATGCGACGCGGGTTGAAAAAGTTTCGGACAATCAAGTCGAGCTGCAATGGAAAGATTTGGTGAGTGAAAACGGCGGAATCCTGCCGATGACGCTGACGGCGGAAGTGACGCTGACCAATGGCACACTGACATTTCGGGCAACCTTGGAGAATGATTCCGCGCTCACGGTTGAAACCATTGATTATCCGTATTTTGGAGATTTGAACGCCCCGTCGCGCCAAACGGAAATGGAAGCGCGAAATATGGGCACCCAGTCCGACGAGCTGTATCCGCATTTCAGCAACCAAAAAGGTTATTGGGGCGTTTTCTATCCCACCAAGAGCCTCGAAGCGGGTCGCAGCCCGTTTTGCCTGATCCAAACGCCAAACGAGGGAATTTATGTTGAAATGGACGCTCCCAAGCCGCCTTATCGCCTGGAATATACCTTCGAGCAGCATCCGGGAGTGATCTCATCCATCACCGACCTGGTTCCACCGGAGGATGAGATTGGAGGAAAGACGGTGAATTTGGAGTTTCGCACATGTCATTTTATTTTTGCGCCCGGCCACACGACGACGACCCTGGTTCCCATTGTCCTGAGCTGTTACCAGGGAGGCTGGCGCGCGGGCATGGATCTATTCAAGCAGCGGCATCCGGAATTGGCGGCAAGCGAATCTTTCGATGGCTTTGACGGACCCGTCAATGCGGACGCAGACGGGCGTTTGGAGCTTTTCGGCATGAACTACGGCAGCAGTGGCGGTGGCAACGTCTGGCACAATTGGCAACCTGCTCCCAACGTGGGATGGGCAGGGTGGGCGGGGTTGGGTGGTGTGCAAACCCCCAAAGCGGCGGCCGGCGCGGTCGTGGCCCGCAATCAAAACGGTGAGTTGGAAGTTTTTGCCGTGGGTAACAATGGCAATGTCTGGCACGTCCGGCAAGCCGCTGTGAATGGAAGCTGGGGCAATTGGGCCGATCTGGGTGACGACGGTAGTGGTGTGACCGATCTCGCCGTGGCAGTCAATGCGGATGGCCGGTTGCAACTCTTCGGCATTTCAACGAACCAAATCCTCGTATCCAATCGCCAAAGAACGCCCGGAGGGGATTGGACCGGCTGGAGGACTGTCAACACGACGCCAATCATGCCCGGCTATGTGGTGGGGCAGAACGCGAATGGCCGGCTGGAAATATTCGCCCGGCTGGTGGGCTCGAACGAAGACATTTTTCATTTATGGCAGAACCGGCGCGGCCGCTCGTGGACTGACGCATGGGTTGATATGGGCGGCGCCGGATCGAATCCGCGCCTTGCGGTGGGGAGAAATTCCGATGGGCGCCTGCAGCTTTTCGCGATCGGGAAAAACGGTTCGCTGTGGAGCACCTGGCAGGAGAAACCGGGCGGCAATTGGTCGGATTGGAGCCAATTCGGCGATGGTTTTGTCATCCAACCCGGCTTTGTCGTCGGCCAAAATGCCGATGGACGTTTGGAGGTTTATGCGAAGGGAGGCGGCGCGGACGCGGACATTTATCACTTGTGGCAAACCGATCCCGGCGGCGACTGGACTACGTCCTGGGCGGACATGCAGGGTCAAGGTTTCGATCCCCAATTGGCGGTGGGAAATAATTTGGATGGGCGGTGCCAGGTTTTTGCGATCGGCCCAAATGGGGACGTTTGGACTTCGTGGCAATTCTCCCCCAGCGGGGATTGGAGTGATTGGTCTGATTTGGGCGGTCAGGGCACGGTGTTCTACGCCGGCCAGCCATAGTTAAATGAATCTTGGACTTGGTTTGTATCATCACGCGTTGACGCGCGAGAATTTTCAGTTCGCGCGCCAGGCGGGCGCCACGCATATCGTGGCGCATTTGGTGGATTATTTCAAAGGCCGCGCGTCCGGTTCCAACGAAGACCAGCCCATGGACTCGGAACGGGGCTGGGGTTTCGCGGGCGACGCCAACGCGTTGTGGAGTTTTGAAGATTTGCTCGCTTTGCGAAAAGCGGTCGAGGCGGAGGGACTCAAATTGGAAGGCATCGAAAATTTCGACCCGGCGCATTGGCACGACGTTTTGCTCGATGGTCCAAAAAGAAAAGAGCAGATCGAAGGTCTAAAGACGATGGTCCGGCGTATGGGCCGGGCCGGCATACCCATCATGGGCTACAATTTCAGCATCACCGGGGTTTGTGGGCGGACACACCGGCGCTATGCTCGCGGCAATGCGCTGGCGGCCGGAATGGAAGGCCCGTTCGATGCACCCATGCCCAATGGCATGGTGTGGAACATGATATACGATCCGCACGCGCCAGCGGGAACCGTGCCCGGGATTACGAGTGAAGACCTGTGGTCGCGGTTTGGCGCTTTTTTGGATGAGTTGGTCCCGGTGGCCGAAGAGGCAGGGGTAAAGCTGGCGTTGCATCCGGATGATCCTCCGATGCCGGCGATGCGCGGCCAGCCGCGCCTCGTGTATCAACCCGGCCTTTATCAGCGTGCGCTGGATCAAAAACCCAGCCCGTCCAATGCGCTGGAATTTTGCATCGGTTCGATTGCGGAAATGACCGACGGGGATGTGTATGAGGCGGTGGAACAATACAGCCGTCAGAACAAATTGGCGTATGTTCACTTCCGCAACGTCACGGGCAAAGTGCCGCGCTATCGCGAAACGTTTATTGACGACGGCGACGTGGACATGCTTCGCGTTCTGCGCATTTTGAAACGGAACCAATTTCAGGGCGTGCTGATTCCCGACCACACGCCGCAGATGTCGTGCGCCGCGCCATGGCACGCCGGCATGGCGTTCGCGCTGGGTTATATGCGCGCGGCGTTGCAACTCATTGACCGCGAATGACCCGGAATATTTTATGTTTGAAATCAAAACCTTCAACCACAGCGCCGATCTCGCCCAGGCCGCGGCACGGCGCGCGGCCGAAATTATCTCTCAGACAATCGCGCGGAGTGGGGCCGCCAGAATTATCGTGGCGACCGGTGCTTCGCATCTCGCATTTCTAAACGCGCTCGTGGCGTTGCCGGGCGTCGAGTGGTCAAAGGTGGAAATGTTTCACCTGGATGAATATGTCGGGCTGCCGATGAGCCATCCGGCCAGTTTCCGAAAATATTTGCTGGAACGATTTATTCGCCCGACTGGAATCAGGCGTTACCACTTGCTGGATGGGGAGGGTGATTTGACGGCAGTTTGCAAAAGGGCCGGCGATGAACTGAACGCCGGCCCCATTCAGGTGGCATTCGTCGGTATCGGTGAAAATGGACATTTGGCCTTCAATGATCCGCCGGCCGATTTTAAGACGGAAGCGCCCTATATTGTCGTTAACCTCGACGAGGCTTGCCGGCGTCAGCAGGTTGGCGAAGGCTGGTTCCGGGACTTGAGCGAAGTGCCCCGGCAGGCGATTACCATTTCGATTCGGCAAACTCTTAAAGCGGAGAAAATTCTCTGCGTCACACCCGAATTGCGCAAGGCGAAGGCCGTAAAAGCGTGTCTGGAAGGTCCAATCAGCCCGGCCGCGCCGGCGTCCATTCTGCGAACGCACCCCGATATTACCGTTTTCCTTGACCGGGATTCGTCTTCTTTGCTTAATGCGCGGACGCTCGCCGGCGCGTCAAAAGCGTAATGCCGTGGTCATGCAAATCGAATTTCCAGGCTTTTGCGACCTTCAGGTGAACGGTTTTGCCGGCGTGGATTACAATAATCCGCAAACGACGGCCGGTGAAATTCTTCGATCCATCGAGGCGCTTCGCGCGACCGGCGTGACGCGCTTTTTGCCCACGCTCATCACCTCGCCGTTTGAGCGATTCGCCGGGTGCGCGCGCACGCTGGCCTCTGTTAATTCCCCGGCCATTGCCGGCATCCATATCGAAGGACCTTACATCTCGCCGGACGCCCGGGGAGCGCATCCGCGGGAACACGTGGCGCCGGCGTCCATTGAAGATTTCAAACGCCGGCAGGAAGCGGCTCAAGGGAGAATCCGTTTGGTAACGCTGGCGCCCGAAATGCCTGGAACGCTTCAGTTGACCGAGTTCCTGGCGGCGGCTGGAGTGCGCGTGGCGATCGGCCATACGACGGCTGCGCCCGAGCAAATCCGCGATGCGATTAAAGCGGGCGCGACGCTTTCGACTCACTTGGGAAATGGCTGCCAACCAGTCTTACCGCGCCACCCTAATTTCATTTGGGAACAACTCGCGTCTGATGAGTTGTACGCCAGCCTGATTACCGACGGTCTGCATCTCCCGCCGGCGACGGTCAAAGTCATGATCCGCGCCAAGACGGCGGCGCGAACCTTTCTGGTAACGGACGCCATCGCCTCCGCCGGATGTCCGCCCGGCGAGTATGAGTTCAATGGCATGAAAGTCATTTTAGGCGCGGACGGCAGGGCATGTCCGCCGGGCAAGCCATGGATGGCCGGCTCCTCGCTGACGCTGGATCGCGCCGTGGCAAACGCAGTCCGGTTCAGCGGGTTGTCCATTGATGAAATTCTTCCCATGGCCTCCGTTCAACCGGCGAAATACCTGGGCATCGAAACGGCAGGCCGGGTTACAGCGAATTGGGATCCGGTGGAATTTCGTTTGACGGAGGTGAAGGAACGCTGAGGCGTGTTCCGTGTTGCGTCAAGTATTTTGGGACGGAGATGGTCAACAAAGCCGCGACCGTGGGGGAGCGTCCAGCCCCGGCCCGAAGTTTCTAACCACGCCCAACGCCGAACGTTGAATTTTCACCGTGCGGCTCACCCATGCACACATTTTTTTTGTGCCTAGGCGTTGGAGAGAGGAAACGAAGCTAAGTGGTTGATGGTGAGTAATTTGAATGGAATTCTGATTCGGCGATTCATTGCCACCCGCCTTCGCTCAGAAGCTTCCACCTCCGCCGAGGCTACGGAGGACAAGTCGGCGCGGCAAGTGGCTCCGTTGGAATAAGAGAATTAAGTTTGCCAGCAGCCTCCTTTTCCGAAACCGCAGAGCAACTTGCGCAACGGCTGGAATCACTTAAGACCGGTGTCGGCTTGGGCGGCCAACTCCAAGTCTTTGGCCTTGCGCCTTATATTTGGGACGGGGCCATTGACAGCGCTCAAGAAGTTATTCGCGCCGGAGGGACTATCGCAGATGCCACCGACGCGGCCATTCGCCATATCCGGCAAAATTTCAAATGGCAATTCAGCGAAGCCAGCGCGCGGGCCGCCATTGCAAAGGCGATGGGTCATGAGCGGCCGATCCTGCCATCCGGCTCGGTCCAGAAAAATTCCTTGCAAATTCCGCAAGGTATAGGGCAAGGTCAGTCTCGGCCTGTCGCATCTTCGGGAGTAACGTCATCGGGGAGTGGCAGCGCTGGGTTCGCGGCTGCGCGCATTTTGGGCGGCGCACATCGAGACATCGAACCGGGCGACGGTGAACGACATCATATGCTAGCGCAGGCTGCGAGTTTCTTGTCGCGAGGAGATGGACCAGCAATTGGGATGGAAACGGCAGATCATTTGAAAACGGCCAGCCATCAGAAGCAAGGCGCCAAGGCTAGAATATATCGCGAAAAACAAGCAGCGCTTATCAATCAGGGAAAATTTCGGGAAGCACTGCAAATGGACATTGATGACATTCGCTTAAAATTTGGCAAAAAGTACGATCCGCATATTCAACAGATGCTTGATTACTTTGAAACAATCCCGAGGTGGAAATTGGCGCCACCGCGATATTGAATTACCAGTGAAAACTTAATCGTATGAAGATGCCTATTAATATCGTTGGTTATGTCGGCGCCGGACCTGTTTTATTTGGAATGACGGAGGCTCAGGTCGAAAATTTGCTTGGGCCGCCGTTGTCGGCCTATCCGGCGATCCCAGAAAGCGGAAAGAGCGCCCATTATGAATCGTTTACCGTTCACTATTCCTACGACCATAAGGTCATGGAGATCGGATTTTCGGACGACGCCAAAGTCATTTTTGACGGGATTGATATATTTGGAGATCCGGCCGCGTTTCGAAAATTAATTTTGAAGGATGGCTCCCCTTATGAGGATTACGGTTTTATTGTTTTACTCAACTTGGGCATAACGTTGGGCGGTATGCATGACGGCAATATTGAACAACGGGGCGCGACTGCCTTCGCGCGCGGCACATGGGATCGTTTCAAAAAGAATTTCAAAAAATTTCCGGTCAACGATCAGTAATTTTAAGAGGTAACGGCGCTCCGTTTGAAAATTGGATGCCGGAAAGAGGACACAATCTTCGTCCCGCTTCAAGCCGCTGATCTATACGTTTACGCCATGCGCCAAAACGCGGAAAGATTCTACGGAAGGAATCGGACAGGCGGATGAATATTTCCAGCCTGGGCAGCCCATGCTTCCCAAAGATTGGTTCCCATACGCAGATGCCGACTACAAAGGGATTCTCCCGGCCGCAACGCGGGCTCTATTGGGTATAACTACACCCGAAAATGTCTTGCTCGCCGGAGCCGTACCGCTGGCGCCCGAACTTATGGGCGGGGGACTCTTTGCCGGAACGGTGGCATCAATCC
>JASHPN010000147.1 GCA_030038175.1 Verrucomicrobiia bacterium | reverse complement strand
GCCTTTCGCCTCCTTTCACGGGACGTCAAAGTCAAAGAAGTTCTCCGCGACGGCGCGCGCGCGAAGGCCGGCGGAGCGTTGTTGGAAATATCCGGCCCGGCCCGGCCCATTCTGACCGCCGAACGCGTCGCGCTCAATTTTGTGCAACGCCTCTCCGGCGTTGCCACCGTGACTGCGAAATTTGTCGAAGCTGTTTGCGGGACCGGCGCTCAAATTCTCGATACCCGCAAGACCACCCCGGGCTGGCGGCGGTTTGAAAAATATGCGGTGGCCTGCGGCGGCGGAACGAATCACCGCATGGGACTTGCCGATATGATTTTGATTAAAGACAACCATCTGGCCGCGCTGCGGGACGAAAAACCGAACGCCATCGCCGCCGCGATTTTTCGCGCCCGGAGAAAATATCCCGGACTCAAAATTGAAGTTGAAGCGGATACCCTGAAACAAGTCCGCCAGGCGATGGATGCGGGCGCGGAAATGATCCTGCTGGATAACATGAGTCTGAAGCAGTTGCGCCAGGCGGTTAAACTGGCTGGAGGCCGGGCGAAAACCGAGGCCAGCGGGAGCGTGACCCTGCAAACTGCCCGCGCCATCGCGCAAACCGGCGTGGACTTTGTTTCGGTGGGCGCGCTCACGCACTCGGCGCCGGCGGTGGACATTGGCCTTGATTTCGAGGAATGAATCCCCAGCCCTTTTTAGAAATGCTTCTTCGCACGAAAATGGCCGCTTGCTTACACGCCGTCCGCAGGCTGGTCGCTTGCTCACGCGCGCGGCTCTGTTTCATATGACCACCGACGCCAAAATTCTTTCCGCCCTCCGCCAAAATCCCGGGGGCGTGTCGGGCGCGGAGTTGGCCGGCCAATTGGGCATCAGCCGCGCCGCCGTTTGGTCGCGCATTGAAGAGCTGCGCAAAGTGGGGTTCGAAATCGAGGCCGACCCGCATTTCGGCTACCGGCTCAGGGGAGAACCGGATGCCTTGCTGGCCGACGATTTGCTCGCGCGCCTGGGCAAAACCAAAGTCATCGGCCGTGACATCCGGGTCTTCGGACAGACCACTTCCACCAATGATGTCGTCGAGAAGTTGGCGCGGGACGGCGTACCCGAAGGAGTGGTGGTCTTTGCCGAATCGCAAACGCGCGGTCGCGGGAGGCTCGGTCGCAAATGGATGTCGCCGCCGCGCAAGGGCCTGTGGTTTTCGCTGTTGCTCCGGCCGGCCATGCGCCCCCAGCAAACCACGCAATTGACGGTGGCTTCGGCGACGGCGTTGCGCCGGGCGATTTTGATCCACACGAATCTGAACGCGGAAATCAAATGGCCGAATGATATTTTAATCGCCGGCCGGAAAGTGGCGGGCATCCTGACGGAATTGAGCGCCGAATTGGACCGCGTGCGGCATGTCATTCCCGGCATCGGTATTGATGTGAACCAGGACCCGTCCGATTTCCCCCCGGAACTGCGAAAGCTGGCCACCTCCCTGAGAATTGAAGCGGGTGACAAGGTGTCGCGCGCGGCGCTGGCCGCGGATGTTTTGCGGGAATTGGACCGGGAGTATTCGCGCGTTTGCGCGGGAAATTTTTCTGAAATTTCCGAAGAATGGGTGGAACATTGCGAAACGATCGGACGGGATGTCACGGTCCAAATCGGCGATCGCAAAATTCGCGGGCGGGCCGAATCATTGGATGACGAAGGGGCGCTCGTCCTGCGCACGGAACATGGCCGTCTCCAACGAATCACCGGCGGCGACGTTTCCGTTGAAAAATGAAAGTTTTCCTTTTCCTTTTTTCGATTTCGTTTTGAATGCCTGCATGACTTTGCTGTTCGACATCGGGAACACGCATACGCACGTGGGGCTGGCGGATGCCACGCGCGTCACCAAACAAATCAACGTGCCGACCAAAGAATGGGCGGGTGGAAGAGCCGGCGCGCTCGTAAAGAAATTCGCCGGCAAAAATATTGACGGCGCGATCTTGTGCAGCGTCGTGCCCAGGGCCACGCCGCTGGTCCGCAAAGCGGTCCGGAATGCGTGGCATCTGAACACCCTGGAGCTGAATGCCGGAAATCTCCGCGGCGTGGGCATTGACTATCCGAAACCCGGGACTATCGGGTCCGACCGGCTGGCCAATTCCGTCGCCGCGCTCAAACACTTCGGGGCGCCGGTCGTGGTGGTGGACTTTGGGACCGCGGTTACCTTTGATGTGATAAATGCGGAAGGCAATTATGCCGGCGGCATCATTGCGCCCGGCCTGGCGGCTATGACCGACTATTTGCACGAAAAAACCGCGCTGTTGCCGCGGATCAAAATCGTCGAACCTAAAGGAGTCATTGGCAGGAGCACGGAGCAGGCGATGCTGTCCGGAGCGGTGTATGGTTATCGCGGCCTGGTGCGGGAATTGATCCATCAATTGAAACGGGACATGAAAGCCCCGCATCTTCCCGTGGTGGCCACCGGGGGCTATGCCGATCTCATTGCTGCCGATGTGCCCGAAATTATCGAAGTTGAGCCGGATTTGACGTTGGAAGGGTTGAGGTTGGTGTGGGAGTCGCACCGGTAGGGACATTCCAACGATTTCTGCGTGACTCGGAAGCCTTTGTCCTGTCTAATCAGCAATGGAATCGGCCGTGGAAAAACCGTCTATTGAGCAGGAATCGCCCGTCCCGACGCCGGATTTGGGCTCGAGCGAGCTGTCCGAATTGTATCAAACGCACAGCCGCGAAATTTATTATTTAACGTTGCGGCTGCTGGGCGACCCCCAACGCGCCGAAGACGCCACGCATGACGTTTTTATCCGGGCCTTCCGGAAGTGGGCGGATTTTCGGGGCGATTCCTCCTGCCGGGCGTGGCTCTACCGGATCGCGATTAACCATTGCAATAATCTCCGCCAAAGCTGGCACAATCGCCATGTCTTTGCCGCCGAACAGGACTTTGTCGAACAAAACGCCCCCGTCGCGGCGGATTCGCCCCTGCGCGTCCTGGAAATCAAGGAACTCGGCGACCGCATCCAAAAAACGCTCGACGGCCTGCCGGAGGAATACCGGCTGCTGTTGCTGCTGGTGGCGGATGAGGAATTGAGCTACGACGAAGTGGCCGTTCTGACCGACCAGACGGCCGACGCCGTTCGCGGCAAGCTGCATCGCGCGCGCAAGGCTTTCACCCATTCATTTCAAAAGAACGGCTGACCTATGAAATACGAAAAGAAATTTCTTCCCCGGGAACAGCAGGAGCTTTCCGAGACGCACGGCGAATTGCAGGCGAACCAGACGATCCGCGAATTTGCCACGCCCGAGGACGTGCTGCGTTTTGATGCCAAACAAACGCTGGTTCCCGACGGCATCGCGGAGCGCCTGGGCCGTTCGCTGCAAAAGGAACCGCCGCGTTCCTGGTGGAAGAGATTGTTTGAATGAACTTCCCAACCGAGCTTGAAACCCTGGTCCGCGCGCGTTATCCGATTCTCTATATCCTGAGCAGCGAAGAAACGCGCGTGCAGGGGGTGGTGATGGAGATTGCCGCGAAGCGGCAGAAAAAAGTTTTTGAGTGGAGCTGCAGCACCGGCATCGTGCCGGCGGGGACTTCGATCCAATCGCAAAAAAATCGCAACGCCGCAACCCGGGACCCGTTGATGGCGCTGGATCAGGTGATTGAACAGGTTGAGCCCGCCATTTTTATCTTCAAGGATTTCCACCCGTTTCTAACGAAAAACAATTTTGCCGTCACCCGCAAGCTCAAGGAAATCGCGCTGCATCTCAAGAACAGTTTCAAGACCATTGTTTTGGTTTCGCCCATTCTCGAAATTCCGGCGGAATTGGAAAAGGAAATCACGCTCCTGAACCATCCGCTGCCCTCGCGCGAAGACCTGTCCGCCCTGCTCGATAAAATTATCGCCGACGTGAAACAAATCCGGCAAGTAGCGATTGAACTGGATGAAACCGGCCGGGACCGGCTGTTGCAGGCGGCGCTGGGCCTGACCCTGGGCGAAGCGGAAAACGTCATCGCCAAAATCATCGTCAAAGCCGGGCGCCTGAGCGCCGAAGATGTCAACGAGGTCCTGGCCGAGAAACAGCAAATCATCCGCAAGAGCGGTTTGCTGGAATATTATGCCACCGACGAAATTTTTGCGAACGTGGGCGGGTTGGGCGTTTTAAAGGAATGGCTGGCCAAGCGGGCGGTGGCGTTCACGCAGGAAGCGCGCGATTTTGGGCTGCCGTTTCCCAAGGGCATTTTAATGCTCGGCGTTCAGGGTTGCGGCAAGAGCCTTTGCGCCAAGGCGGTTTCCAATTTGTGGCAGTTGCCGCTCCTGCGCTTCGACATGGGGCGGATGTTCGGCAGCTTCGTCGGCTCGTCGGAGGAAAATGTCCGCCGCGCGATTGCGGTCGCCGAGTCCGTTGCCCCCGCCATTCTCTGGGTGGATGAGATTGACAAGGCTTTTGCCGGCTCGCAAGGCTCCGGCTCGACCGATGGCGGGACGACGGCGCGGGTCTTTGGAACTTTTCTCACCTGGCTGTCCGAAAAGACCGCGCCGGTATTCGTCGTGGCCACCGCGAATGATATATCCCAATTGCCTCCGGAGCTGTTGCGCAAAGGACGGCTGGACGAGATTTTCTTCGTGGATTTGCCCGCGCCCGGCGAGCGGAAAGAGATCTTCAAAATCCATATCGGTAAACGGAAGCGGGACGCTGAAAAATTCGATTTGGGGTCCCTTGCCGGCGCAAGCTCCGATTTCAGCGGCGCGGAAATTGAAGAGGCGGTGAATAGCGCCCTTTACGATTCCTTTTATGCCAAACAGGAATTGACGACGGAAAACATCCGGACCGCGCTGGGCCAGACCGTGCCGCTGGCCAGGACCATGGATGAACAAATCAGCCGATTACGCCGCTGGGCTGAGGGCCGGGCGCGAAATGCCAGCGTGCGCCGCGATGCGCGGCCGGATTGAACGATGGACCGAATGGAATTATAATACAATAATGACAGACCCGTTTTGGAGCCAAATCTACGACAGCGCGAAAGACCGTCGTTATGCGAAATTGTTCTTCGTCACCATTCTGGCGGGGGGCGGACTGGCGTGTCTTTTTGCGGCGGTGGGCCAGAATCTGGATGCCAATGAACGGAAGGATTTGGGCCTGGCGCTCTTGCCGGCCGCGGGCATGTTCGCAATCGTGCTGGGCTGGAAATGGAATCGCTCCTGGTGCCGGCGCCGTGGTGACCAATTGAAATGCGAGGAATTGTCCCGCGACGAACTGGCCAAGGCCCGCTTGAAGCTCAAGGACAAGGCCAGACCAATCAAAGGCAAACCCCGAACCAATTCAGTGAAACGGACCGCCCCGCGCGCGTTGGACACTTACTTGAGATATTAAAGCAAGGCCCGTGGCCGGACCGCCGCACCAATATCAACACGCGCCGGCGTGCAGGCTTCCGACTGCGCTCGGAGCGCGACTGCCTGGCCCGCCGTAGCCTTTTGGCGAAGGAGGGTGCCCCGCGCAGCGGGATCAGTCGCAGCGCGCACGTCCGGGATGCTTGCCGGAAGCACGGTGGCCTAGGCTTCGTCGGGCAGCTGCGGCTGGTCTCCGACACAGCCGCGCTCCGGGCGCTTTACCCTCCCTTGAAGACGCACAAATTCATTGGTCTGCCCTGCAATTCTGCTATATGCTTTCTCTATAAACACTTCAAACCTGGATACGGGCGAAAACTGAAAAACCATGAGCCGGTTCGGCAATCTTGAGTTAGGCGGCCAGTTCGAAGGTGAACGGCGGCAGGAACAAAAACCGCTGGTCAAGGACGAGGCCTGGTATTGGTCCCAGGCCTCGATGGCTTTCGAGAATGGCGACTTTGAGCAGGCCCTCCGCCTTTATTCGAAGGTCCTCGAATTCAATCCGCAAAACGCGGCCGCCTGGACCGGCCAGGTGCGCATGTTGATCGAACTGGGTGAATTTCGCGAGGCCAGGCTGTGGGCGGACAAGGCCCTGGAACGTTTCCGCTCTTATCCCGACTTGCTTGCCGCCAAGGCGGTCGCGCTGGCACGGGGAGGCGATTTGGAGGGCGCTCTGGCCTTTTCCGACTCTTCCATCGAAGAAACGGGCGATAGCTCCTATGTTTGGCTGGCGCGGGGAGACGTGATGCTGGCGCGCCGGGAGCAGCGCGCCGATTATTGCTTCGAGAAAGCAGCCTTGCTTGCGCCCAAAGACTGGTTTGTGGCTTGGCTGGCGGCGCGGATCCGCTTTTATTACGAACAATTTGTGCTCGCCCTGAATTTGCTGCAACAGGCCATTGAATGGAAGGCCGGCCAATTTGTGTTGTGGCTCGAACAGGGCCGGTGCCAGCGGGAGTTGGGATTGTTGAGCTTGGCCGAAACCTCATTTTCGCAGGCGCGGCAACTCAATCCGGATTGCCTCGAGGCCGCTTCGGCGCTTGTCGCCCTTTCGAAAAGGAGCCTCTTCCAACGAGGGTCGGATTGGTTCCGGCAATTATTCAAACGATGAGCACGCCGCGACTCGATCGATTCCTCAGTTCGGTCAACGACATTGACGCTTCCGACCTTCACCTGATTGCCGGCGTTCCGCCCGCTTTTCGCGTGAACGGCGAAATCATCCTGGCCGATGAAGATGCGCTCACGGAACAGGACATCCTGGAAATGGCGAACCACCTTTTGAACGAGCAGCAAAAAGCCAAGTTCGAGCAGGACTGGGAATTGTGCATTTCCCTGTTGCACAGCATTGCCGGGCGCGTGCGCGTGACGTTTTACCGGCGCGACGGGCATGCGGAAATGAGCCTGCGCTTTTGCGGCGACCGCATCGCCACGCGCGAGGAGCTGGGATTGCCCTCGCAAATTGACGAGCTGGCCAGGCGGCCCAATGGCTTGGTGCTCATCACCGGTCCCACCGGCGCGGGCAAAACCACGACCCTCAATTATCTGGTGGACGTCATCAATAACGAGCGCCGCTGCAAAATCGTGACCATCGAGGACCCCATCGAGTTTGTTCATCAAAACAAACGGGCCATTGTCGTCCAGCAGGAAGTGTTGACCGACGTGCGTTCGTTCAATCGCGCGCTCATTCACGTCCTGCGCCAGGACCCTGACGTCATTGTCGTGGGCGAAATACGCGATCACGAGGCCATTCTGACCGCACTGACCGCGGCGGAAACCGGTCATTTGGTCCTGGCCACGATGCATTCGCCCAACACGGCGCACGCCCTGGAACGTATCGTCGGCGTTTTTGAAGGCAACATGCAGCGGCAAATCGTCCTGCAACTGGCCAATGCCTTGCAGGGAATCATTTCGCAGGACCTGCTGCCGGCCGCGGATCGCAGCCGCCGCGTGCTCGCCTATGAGCTGCTCATCGCCAATGGCGCGGTCCGAAACCTGATCCGCGACGGCCAGCTTCACCAGATGGAAAACACCATCCAGACGTCGCGCAAGGAAGGAATGGTGCTGATGGATAATTGCCTTTACGATCTTTATTGCAAATGCCTGATCACCTACGACACCGCGATGAGCCGCGCCCGCAATCCCGACCGCATCCGGCGAAGAGAATCGTAAAGCGAGGTCGAAGCTTTCCATGAACCGGACGAATCGCCGCAAGGTCTTGGAGTGCGGTGGCGGTGACACCGCTTTGGAACGCTGTTGTTCGGCCGCTGACAAAGTCGTTTTCTCTGTGCGAATGCCGTTCGAAAGCGGCGTCGCGCTTCGCTTGCCGCCGCACTCCATGACGCAGGCGTGGATCGGACGGCTCATCGCCATGGTCGCGCTATTGTTCGTATGGCAGGCATCCGCCGGCGGCCTGGAGATTTTGACGACGCCCTCAAAATCTCCGCATTGTGTCACCCTCGTTGGACGCGGCATCGCGAGCGAGTCCCCAATTGTTATAGATACAAATGACTATTCCGTGGTCCAACTGGCGGCGAATTTTTTTGCCGACGACGTGCAACGCGTGACCGGGCGCCGTCTGCTCGTGACCCATTCACCGGCAGTCGCGCCGCAAATGATTATTTGCGGAACGCTCGGCCACAACGCGCTCGTTGACGGCCTGACCGCCAATGGAAAACTCGAAGATATCGATGAAATCAGGGGCCGTTGGGAGGCGACTCTGTGGGAAGTCGTGACCAATCCTTTTCCCGGTGTCGAACGCGCGCTGGTGATCGCCGGCAGCGACCGGCGAGGCGCCGCCTATGGATTGATGGAGCTTTCGGAAAAAATTGGCGTTTCACCCTGGTATTGGTGGGCCGACGTGCCGCCCCGGCATCACAACCTGCTGGCAATCAAAGTTTCCTCGCCGCAGGTCGAAGCCCCGCGCGTGAAGTATCGCGGCATCTTCATCAACGATGAGGACTGGGGATTGAACCCGTGGGCCTCGAAGACATTTGACCCCAAATTTGGGAACGTTGGCCCTAAAACCTACGAAAAGGTTTTCGAGTTAATGCTGCGCCTGCGGCTGAATTACCTCTGGCCGGCCATGCACGCCTGCAGCACGTCGTTTGGCTCCGTGCCGGAAAACGCCGTGCTGGCGGACCGATTTGGCATCGTTGTCGGCTCGTCGCACTGCGAACCGATGCTCTACAACAACATCCATTGGAACGAAAAAAACCAGGGCCGTTGGAATTACGCTCTCAACCGCGATGCGATTCACGACACTTGGGAAGACACGGCGAAGGCCCGCGGCCAATACGAAGCGGTCTGGACCCTCGGCATCCGCGGCATCCACGATGCGCCGATGGAACGGCCGCCGAATGACATGCCCGGCAAAATCAAACTCATGACGAGCATTTTTCAGGACCAACTAAACCTCTTGAATCAATTTGTCACCACCCATTGGGGGCCGGTCGCGCAATGCTTTGTGCCTTATAAGGAAGTGTTGCCGATTTACGACGCGGGCTTGCAAGTGCCTGATGACGTAACGCTGGTTTGGGTGGACGACAATTTTGGTTACCTTCGCCGTTTGAGTTCGCCGGCGGAACGCCGGCGCTCCGGCGGCGCGGGCGTGTATTGGCACATCTCCTACTATGGCAGTCCCCATTCTTATACGTGGATCAACACCACCGCACCGGCCCTCATGTGGGAGGAACTGCACAAGGCCTGGCAAAATGACGCGGGCACTTTATGGGTCTTGAACGCCGGCGATATCAAACCCGGCGAAATCGGCATTGACTACTTTGCGCGCCTTGCCTGGAATCCGGAGGGTTTCAATTTGGGGGCACAACGCCAATTCCTTGATGATTTTGCCGTTGAAAATTTTGGCAAATCCCAGGCCAAACGCATCACCGCCCTGCTCATGGAGTTTTATCGGCTCGGGACCGTCCGCAAACCGGAGTTGATGGATCGGGCCTGGGCACTGTCGCTGGCTCCGGAAGAAGCGAAACAACTCGAGCGGGGTTACCATTCTTTGTTGGCAGAAGAGGAATCGCTCGCGTCCTCAGTGCCTGCCGGGGCGCGCGACGCATTTGAAGAAACCGTGGGCTTTCCGGCGGGCGTGCTGGCCGAGAGCGGTTTGATTTTCATGGCCGATCGAAAAATCCAAAACGGCATCGAGACGTCCGCGAACCAAAAGAAAATTTCAAAACTGCGGGACGACCTTGAATTGCAAGTGCAGGATTTCAACACGAAGATTGCCGGCGGAAAATGGAATCACATGATGCCCGGCTTGGTCACTGGAAAAGATTTGATGAAGTGGAGCAGCGAGGTGCGCTGGCCGTGGGGAGAGAGCGCGCCGGCAAAGGCGGCCGCCGGTTCAAACCGCCCTCCGGTAAGTCAACTCTGGCGCGATGCCGCTACGGCCGACCGTCGAACCGCCCGGGCCCGCGGCCAATGGTGCGTGGTGGAAGGACTCGGTCCATCGGGGCGCGCCGTTTCGCTGCAACCGCAAAACCTCTCCGCCTCATGGAATGAAAGCGACACGAATGCGCCGTCGCTTGGATTCAATTTTACCAGTCCCGCCGGGGACGCCGCGGCCTTCGTGGATTTTTTGCCGACCTTCCGGATTTGCCCCGGAATGAAATTGCGCGTGGCGGTGAGCGTGGATGACCGGCCGGCGATGCTCGTGGAAGTGCCGGGCTCCAGCGGCGCTGAAAATGAAACCGGAGCGATTCGCCAATTCGCCGTCCAAAACAATTTCACTCGCGCGCGAGTGTCCTTGGCGAATCTGGCAGCTGGAAAACACGTCTTCAGAATTCGGGCGGTGGATCCGGGCGTGGTTATCGACCAGGTGTCCCTGCCATAGGTTTGCCAAAAAGTCCATGTCGGAAACCATTTTGTCTATTGCCAGTCAAGCCGGCTTTGGGAAATCTTTACCGCTCATAAATGAATATCGTTTTTCTCTCATGAGAATTTTCGTCATCCGGGTACGCATGTTTTTTGCAGTCATTCTTGCATTAACCAGTCTCAATGCCTTCGGCAAACCCTCCGCGCCAAGCGGTCTGCTCGTCAATGGGGTGAGCAACCCTCTGGCCATTGACCGCGACGCGACGCGATTCACCTGGATGCTCGCTCATAATGTCCGAGGCGAGAGGCAAGCTGCGTATGAAATTGTCGTCTATTCCGAGGTTCCGACCTCTGACCTCCGATCTCCGATCTCGGTTATGTGGGACAGCGGTAAAGTGGTTTCAGGCCAATCCGCGTCGGTGGAATATAGCGGCCCCGCGCTGTCGGCTGCGACGCGCTTTTGGTGGAAGGTGAGAATTTGGGACCAGACCGGAAAGGCCAGCCCTTACAGCTCCCTCGGCCTTTTTGACACCGGCCTGAACCAGGACGAATGGACCGCGCACTACATCTGGGATGGAACCACCAACCAAAACAATTTTGCTTACTTCCGAAAAACCTTCCTGGTCACAAGCCAACCAATTTTGGCCAAAATCTATGTGACCGCGCACAACGATTATCTGCTCTATTGCAACGGACAGATTCTGGGCCGCGGCCCGGCACGTTGTAACCCTTACGACTACGGCCAATACAATGCCTATGACATTACCAAACTGCTAAAGGCAGGCACAAATGTCCTGGCCGCCATCGGACACTGGTCCGGCAATTGGGGAAATAATGTCGGCATCAACGCGCGGCCGGCCTTTTTGCTGCAAGCGCGAATTGATTATCCCGACGGTTCCCCGACGACGATTGGGAGCGATGAATCCTGGAAGGTGCTGGCCGATACCCCTTATATCGAAACCAACCCCGTTTATTTCGGCGCCGGCTCGAATAATAGGTGCGCCATTCGGTTCGACTCGCGGCGGGAACCGCCCGGCTGGCGGACGGCCGGTTTTGACGATTCTGGTTGGGCGTCCGCGACGGTCGTGGACCGGTCTAACTATCATTTGTTCGCCCAAATGGCGCCGCTGGAACGGGAACAGGCTGCGCTTAAGCCGGTCAGCATCATCTCGACCAACGGCGTGTGGCTCGTGGATTTTGGGCGGTGCCTTGACGGCTGGCCAAAAATTACGATGTACGCAAACCATCCAGGCGACGTAATACACGTGGCATATTTTCAAATGACTGGCGGCCGCAAAGCCTCCGGATGGGATGAATACACGTGTCACGGCGGCAACGAAACCTGGGACGCGGATTTTGGGCGGCATACTTCGTTTCAAGTGCTTGAGATCAGTGGTTACGCGGGCGGGTTGAAAGCCTCCGACATCAGCGGGATGTGGGCCTACTGCGATGCCGATGTGGAGGGCCATTTCCATTGTTCGAGCGATTTGCTCAATGCGATTTATGAGATGTGCGAGCGTTCCGCGCGGCAGAACATTCAGCAGGGAGTCATCAGCGTGGACGCCGATCGGGAACAATCGCCCTGGCTGGGCGACGCCTGGAACATCGGAAACGTGCTGCTCTACAACGACCGCGACACGATGATGATAGACAAAGTCGTCAGGGATTTTGCCGGGGAACAATTTCCCGATGGATACATTCCCGCGACGAGCCCGGCGCACCGGTTCGCCGATGCCGATCCCTCCCGTCGCATTCCGGAATGGGCCATGTATTGGCCGATGTTGCTCTGGCAGCAATATTTATTTTCGGGCGACCAGACGCTGCTGCGCGAAATGTCGCCACGCCTTGCGCATCTTCTCAACTGGCTGAAACCTTTTCAGGACCCGGCGACCGGCTTGTTAAACCCGATTACGGTCTGGCGCATTTCCGATTACGCGGGCGGCAACATGCCCAGCGGCGGCTACAACACCGCGACGGCCTGCCAATATTATGAAAATTTGCGCATCGCCGCGAAGGTCTTTTCGGAATTGGGACAAACGAACCAGAGCGACGAATATTTAAAACAATCGGAGGCAGTCAAAGACGGCATCAATGCGTATTTGTTCAACGGGAAATACTATTTGGCCCGCACCGACCGCAAGGAAATGTATCCCCTGGCTTCTGCCTGGGCGTTGCGTTTTGACATCGAACTGCCGGATGCCCGGCCCGAAATTGTTGAGGCCATTGAAAACGGCCCAAAGCCAAACATCGGCGGTTACGGCGGCGACGCCCTTTACAGCGGACTCTTCAACGCCGGCGCCGGCGCCTTTGCCATCCGGGACCTGGCCCGTTATCGCCCCATGCTGGAGGCGGATAAGGCCTGTTGGGAAGGTTTCCATCCGGGCAAAGATATTGAGGTGAACCATGCCTGGACATCCTATCCGGCTTATCTTTTTCAGAAATACATCTGCGGCATCCAGCCCACGAGCGGGGGCTTTGCTGCCTTTGATGTCCGGCCCGACACCGACGGCCTGACCTTTGCCGGTGGCACGGTTCCGACTGTGAAAGGGTTGATTACGACGCGCTGGGAGAAAGGCGCCCACGGAAAGTTTTCGCTGTGGCTGAAGGTTCCCGCAAATACATGCGCCTCCATCTATTTGCCTAAGTTCTCATCCAGAAATCTTACCATGACCGAATCCGGCAAAGTTCTATGGCCCGCGCAATCTGAATTCCGGGACCCCGGCGTACTCGCCGTTTCGGACGAGGGTGCGTGGATCAAATGCGTTGTCGGCGCAGGCAATTATGAATTCATTGAATTACCTAAATATTGAATCCTATGATGTTTAAAATCGGCAGCGCTATTTTGCTCGCGATCGCGATCATGCCGCCCGCCGCACAGGCGGATGCCCCCTCTGCGATGCGAGTCACCACGGATTTCATTGACGCCAAAATTTCCCTGGCCTGGCCGGGTTTCCAGGGCTTGTCCGTGGACAGTCTGGGCAAGGAACATTTTCCCCTGGTCACCATGATTCCGCCGCCCAAACCCTGGCCGCCAACGAGCGCGGCAGTGCATGGTTCGCGGGTGGAATATTTTGGCGCCGATCGTTCGAAGCCTCCGCTCTGGGCGATTGAGATTCGGAAGAATGAAATTCGCCTGGAATCCCGCTGGTCGGCGGCCGATCCGCCGGAGCCGCTTGTACTCGACGCCGGCACCCGCGTCAGCCATGTCACGCTTTTGGGACGACTCGAGGGAACCAATGGCGCGATTCAACTGCCCGCCATTCTGCATTTCCCCGATCAGGGCTCATTCCAAATCACCGCGCAGCCTGACAACGCCGGTCCGTTGGGCTATTGGGCAAATCGGCAGAATGTTCGAGTCACTTTTCCAGCGGCGACACGAGAACATCCGAAAGTGATCTACCGTCTGAAAGTGACAGCGATTTATCCCAAGATTCCAGGGATCGCGGCGGATGCCCGGTTTGACGGGTTCCGTCGCAATTGGCTGAACATTTTTCAAATTAACCCGCAACGGCGCTTGTTGTCCAACATCTCCGGCAGCGATTCCTGCGGCTATTGTTACTATGAATATGCGGACATCGCCGCAAAAACGCCGCCGCTGGCCAAAGGGCTTACGGCCTCGGACATGATTCGCCAAACTTTGGACCGGATGATTGCCGGCGCAATTGTCTGCGGAATGCCCGGCTATGCCGGCTACTATGATCATCCTGAACCCACGGCCGATACATGGCCGTCATTTTTAATCGCTGCCGAGGATTATATCTCCGCCAGTCATGACCAGGATTGGCTCGCCGCCAATTATAATCATCTCAAGTCATGGACCGGCCAAATGCTGGCGACCGATACGAACGATGACGGGTTGATTAAATATCCGGTCAGCGGAAACTCGAATACCTGGCCGAATGGCCGCCCGCCACTGCGCCCGTCCAATTGGTGGGACACCATCGGTTTTGGGCACGAGGACGCCTACGCCAATGCCCTGGCCTATCGCGCCCTGCTGGGCATGGCGCAATTGGCGCGGGAAACCGGACACTCTGGCGATCAGGCGCGCGATAAGGCGGCCGCGGACAAATTACATTCGGTTTTCTTCAAAACCTTTTACGACCCGCAAACCGGCGTGCTGGCCGGCTGGCGCAGTGCTGATGGACAACTTCACGATTATTATTTTCTTTGGGTCAACGGCATTGCCATTCACTACGGCCTGGTGCCAACCGACAAAGCCAACGACATCATGGACCGTTTGCTGGCCAAGATGAACGAAGTGGGCTACACGAATTTTGCCCTGGGTCTGCCCGGCAATCTGGTTTCCGTAGCCGGGAAGGACTATGTGCATCATGATCCGCGCTTCGGCGGCGGAACGAATGAGGACGGTTCCGATGCTTTCCAAATCTATGAAAATGGCGGCGCAACGGCCTGTTTTGCCTATTTCACCATGGCCGCGCTTTATGACCTGGGCCGGATTCAAGATGGAGACCGCATTCTCTTTCCGATGCTGGACGCCTTTGCCAAAGGCGATTTTCAAGGCTTTGGTGCAAACAGAATGAGCAAGGATTGGAGAACCTGGAACGGCGAACCTCACGGTTACGAGGGCCTGCTCAATGATAATTACTACGCCCTGCTGGCCGTCCTGGATCGTGAAAGGGCGCTGAAAAGACGATGAAAAAGCAGGAGCGTCCTATTTCGGTCGGAGCGCGGCTGTGTCGCAGACCAGCCGCAGCGGCTACGGCTAATGTTCCACGTCCCGTTACGCTCCAAACGCGCCAATTCAGGACATTGCCGAAAGAGCGAGCCGTTCTTACAGCCCTCTTGGTGGCGTTCAGCCTACGCGTGTTCGCGGGGCTTCCCGATGGCGACTCTCAAATCAGCGCCGGCACAAACGGTTCACGAATCGTCATCCGCACGACCAGCCGCCTGGCTGGCGCCATCGGGTCCCTCGTCTGGAACGGTAAAGAATTTATCAACAGTTTTGATCACGGCCGGGAATTGCAGTCCGCCTGTTCCTTCGACGACACGCCCGTGACCAATGCGGAAACATTCAATCCCACTGAAGCCGGCTCGCGGGATGATTTTACCGGCCCGCATTCGACCAGCCGTTTGCTTGCCCTCACCGCGCGGGGCAATCGCCTGCGTACGCGCACACAAATGGCCTTCTGGCTCGCGCCCGGGGAACGCTCTTCCGGCGTGTTGGCGCGCAATACCACAGCCCTGTCCGATTATATTCTCACCAAAGACGTGACCATCGGATACCGACGATGGCCCCAGGCGCTGGATTACCGCGTGACTTTCATAGTCCCGCGCCATTCCCGGCACGTTTCTGCCCAATATGAAGCGGTCACGGGATATATGCCTCCGGACTTTGATCACTTTTGGCTGTTTGATTCGCAGACCGGCCGTTTGCTGCCGTTAAGCCATGGCCCCAGCCCGGTCCATGATTCCGTTATTTTGGCCACCGCCGACGGGCGGTTCGCGATGGGAATTTTCGCGCCTCCGCAAAAACAGCGGGACACCGTCGGC
>JASHPN010000146.1 GCA_030038175.1 Verrucomicrobiia bacterium | reverse complement strand
GGTCCATGGCTGGCGCTGGCGATTTTTTTGGCATGCACCGTCCCGGTGATTGTTTGGAACGCCGAGCACAACTGGGTAACGGTCTATCATCTTCAAAGCCGCGCGGGACTTGACAGCCGGTGGAAGCCCACCTTGAAATATTTCGGCGACTTTTGGGGCAGCCAGGCAGGGCTATTAAATCCGGTGTTTTTTGCCGCGGCAGCCTGGGCGGCGATTGGATTTTGGAGATTCCGGAGGGACCGGCCGTTATTGCTCTATTTGTTCTGCCTGAGCTGGCCGGTCTTTTTGGGCCACGCCATTTTTTCGTTACGCGCGCGGGTCCTGCCGAATTGGACCGCGCCGGCCGTGCCGGGGATGTTTTTGTTGATGGCCATTTATTGGCACGACCGCATCCGCGGGGGCGCACGCTTTGTAAAAGCCTGGCTGGCCGTGGGACTGGCGGCGGGCGTTTTGGCCGTGGCCATCATGTATGATCCTGATTTGATCGGCAAAATCATGGGCGAGTCGCTGCCCGGGCCGATGGATCCATCGCGGCGGGTCCGGGCGTGGAACACAGCGGCGGCGCTGGTGGAAACAGAGCGTGAAAAGCTCGCGACCGAGGGCAAGCCGGCCTTCGTCATCGGCGACGATTACGCCATCACGAGCGAATGCGTGTTTTATTCGGCGCCGGCGCGCAAGGCGGCGGCCTTGAATATGCCCATCGTCTATTGCGTAGATTCCGACCAGCCGCAAAATGAATTTTATTTTTGGCCGGACTATGATTATCGGGCGCGGCGCCAGGGAGAAAATGCGATTTATGTTTCAGACATCGGTCCGGGCAAACTGGAATCGGGCTGGATTTGGAAATGGCTGCGGCACGCGCCCGTCGCCATCGCCCCGCCGGAGCCGGTCACGGCGCCGGCGCGAGCGGTCAGTGAATTCAAGACCGTAACCGACCTGGGCGTTCGCGACATTACCGATCGCGGCCGCATTTTCCATCGGGTGCATCTTTGGGCATGCTATGACTTAAAATGAGGGCGGAAACAAAATGCGCGTCTGAAATACTTTTGCCGGTCACCGACTATGATTTGGCGGCGACGCTGGATTCCGGCCAGGTTTTTCGCTGGCGCCCGGACGGAGGGGGATGGGTGGGGGTTATTGGAAGAAATCGGGTCCGGCTGACACAGGAACGAGAGGGTATTTTGGCGCAAAGCGACGTCCCGGTGGAACAGTGGGATTGGCTGCGGACGTTTTTGCAAACGGACGTTGAACTGGAACGGATCCTGGGGACGTTTCCGGGCGACGACCCGATGAATCGAGCGGTGGCCGCCTGCCGGGGACTGCGAGTTTTGCGGCAGGAGCCGTGGGAATGCCTGGCTTCGTTCATTCTTTCGGCGACGAAACAGATCGTGCAAATCCGGCAGATCGTATCACGGCTGTGCGAAGGTTTTGGCGATCGTTTGGCGGCGGAGCCACAAAAATCTTCCATCGCAAACGATTTGCTATATTCATTTCCAGCGGCGGAGCGGATTGCGGGATTGACCGAAGCGGACTTGAGGAATTGCCGGATGGGTTTTCGCGCGCCCAATCTTTTGGCCGCAGCCCGGCAAATTGCCGCCGGCACGCTGGAATTGGAACGCCTGAGAGGCCTGCCTTATGGCGAGGCGCAGGCGGAACTGATGACGTTGCGCGGCGTGGGAGCAAAGATCGCGGATTGCGTTTTACTGTTTGCGTACGGGTTCGATTCGGCCTTTCCGGTGGACGTGTGGGTTGAGCGGGCGCTCCGGACGCTTTATTTTCCGCGACGGCGCGTGAGTGAAAAACACTTGCGCCGGTTTGCCGCGACGCATTTCGGGCCGCATGCGGGTTATGCGCAACAATATCTGTTTCACTTTGTCAGGACGAAGCCACGGAAAGATGAAAATTGAAGTCATACTGACGCCGGCGGAATTGCCCGCGCTGGCCGCGCGGGATTTGGGCGAGACCGTTTGCGTGGCGCTTGATGTGTTGCGCGCGACGAGCACTTTTGTCACGGCGCTGCACCATGGCGCCGCGGCGGTGATTCCTGTGAGCGAAATCTCGGAGGCGCTGAAAATCAAGCGGCAGCGGCCAGAGGTGCTGACCGGCGGCGAGCGGCACGGCCTGAAGATCCGCGCTAACGGCTACGAATTTGATTTTGGCAATTCACCGCGCGAATACACGCCGGATAAAGTCAGGGGCAAAACGATTGTGTCCACTACCACCAACGGCACCAGGGCTTTGCAGGCCTGCGCCCATGCGAAGTCTGTGCTCGCCGGGTCGTTTTTAAACCTGGCAAGGACGGCCCAATTCCTGAATGAAAACCCGCGCGAGAACCTGATCATCGTCTGCGCCGGCACCGGAGAACGAACAGCGCTCGAAGACGTGGCGGCGGCCGGCGCCCTTTGCGAAACGATAGCGGCGGGCAAAACCAATGCTGCGTTGTCGGATTCGGCCAGGCTCGCGGTATCAGCCTTCAAACAGGCCAAAGGGGATTTGCTGAAATCCCTCGGCAAATCGGAAAATGCTGCCCGATTGCTGGCGATTCCGGAATTATGCGACGATGTGCCGTTTTGTTTGCGGCGGGACGTTTTCGATGTGGTTGCCGTGATGAAGGACGGAGAAATTCGGATTCTTTAGAGCGCGGCAACAAAAACTGCAGCCATTTGGCCCACACGCGAACGTTTGACGCGCCCGCTCCCCTCACCTGCCTTCGCTTAGAAGCTACGGCAAGGCAGGCGGTCGCGGCTCTGTTCGATGGCCCGTTCCCGAGCGATTACAGTCTTTCTTCAAACGCTCTAGTCGGGATTTTTAGGCCAGAGCGATTTTAGCCTGGCCTGAATGGCCGGATTATTCGGCTGAAGCCGCAACGCCCGCTGGTAACATCGGAAGGCTTCGTCTTTCCGGCCCAGGCGGCCCAGGGTATCGCCGAGATTGACCATGATTTGCGGGTTTTGCGGGGCCAGCCGGGCGGCGGCGGCAAATTCGCGCGCGGCGTCCTGATAATCTCCGCGGATGAAAAAGACGGTGGCAAGGTTGTTGTGCGCGCCGACGGAATCAGGCTTGAGTTTAAGCGCGGCCTCAAAACAGGCGGTGGCCTCGGCCAATTGACGGGTCTGCGCCAGGGCAAATCCGAGATTGTCCAAAATATCCGGCTGCTTCGGGTTGATGCGCAAGGCGCCACGGTAGTCTTCAATGGCCTGGTTCCAATAACCCAATTTGGCGAAGGCATTGCCAACATCGTACAATGCCGTGGGGTCATTTGGACTCATCCGCAGCGCGCGGTCATAATCTTTCAGCGCCTCGGAAATCCGGCCGTTTATTGAATACCAATAGCCAAGGTCGAGACTGGCAACGTAATTATTTTTGGTGACAGCCAAAGCGTGTCCGAAGAGGGTTTGGTCATTTTCCCAGTTGGCGATCTGATTCCGCGCGCGCGCCGCGCACGCAACCAGGAGACAAGCAGTCACCGCCAACAGAACGCTCCGCGGCGGGCGCCGCGCGGCGCAGATCTCTCCGACGGTCCAGATGACGACGATGAAAATGCCTACGATGGGAAGATAAGCGTAACGGTCGGCCATCGCCTGCGCGCCGACCTGCACGATGCCGATGACCGGAACGAGCATTCCCGCAAACCAAAACCAACCGACAAAAATGAACGGATATTTTTTCCTCAAGACAATCGCCGCAAAACATAAAACTGCAAAGAGCACGACCGAAGCGATCACGGCCAGCAGCGGCCAGCCACCCCGGAGCGGGTACAAAACGGCCAGGTTGACCGGCCAAAAAATCTTTCCAAGGTAACGCGTATAAGAAACGAACGCATTTTCGACGCGTAATCCCATGGGTATTCTGGTCAAGGCCGATACGGCGCCGCCTTTTTGCTGGACGATAAAGGTCACGACCGAGGCGGCCGCGGACAATAAGAGAAACGGGATTTTTTCCAAAAGCGGAGGCGGGTTGAATTGGCGATTGGTTAAAGCGTTGACCCGCCTTCGCTGTGCTTCGGCGCGGCAAGAGCGTTGAAGCGGCCAGAAATCCAAAAGCAGCATGACAAAAGGAAGGGTGACGAGCATGGGTTTGGACATGAGTCCGCAGATGAAGAAGAACAGAGACAGGGCGTAGAAGAGGCAAGAACGAGAATGGAAGATAGATCCGCCTTCGCACAAGGCTTCGGCGCGGCAAGGGGATTGAGGATGGATACGCGCTTGCACGTAATGCGCGTAACACAGCAGCGTGAGCAGGCCGAAAAAGCCGCTTAATACGTCCTTGCGTTCAGCAACCCAGGCAACGGATTCCACGTGGAGCGGGTGCACGGCGAAAAGCATGGCCAGGGCGGCACTGCGCCAGATTTTGTCCGTCAACCGCTGAAACAGGATAAAGACCAGGAGGACGTTGGCCGCGTGCAGCAGGAGATTCGTCACGTGCGGCGCGGCGGCGCCATGGCCGAAAAATTGGGCGTCCCACATCAGGGACAGCCAGGTGAGCGGGTGCCAATTAGCCTGGTCGCCAGTGGTAAAAGCCCATTTGAGATTGGCCCAACTCAAGCCGCCCAGGACGTGCGAGTTCGTAAAGAAATAGCCCGGATCATCAAAATTCACGAAACCGTACTGTGTGACCGGGAAATAGACGATCACAGTTGCCAGAACCAGGAGGATGCCAATAAAAACCCGGTTGCAGAGCGGATTAAATGGGCTGGCGGAGTTGCACTTCACTTGGACAATGAAAGCGAATGGGCGGAGGCGTTACCAGCAGAATTGTTCTGGCGATTCTGCTGAGATGCACTTGCAGAAATTCCCAACAGGTTTATCATTGAATTGTGAGTTTCAATGAAATCAAAAGCGGGTTGGCTGAATTACCGGAAGACCAACAGGATCATCTGGCCGCCTATCTCGTCCATTTACGGCATCGGCGCGATGCTGTGCTACGCCAGGAAATCTCCACCCGCCTCGATAATAAAAGCCCTGACCACTGGATTTCAGTTGACCGGTTGCGAGAACACTGGAAGGACTGAGCTTGCAACCTTACAAGGTATTGGTCACAATTGAAGTGCTTCAAATGGAGAGTCCCAATCAGGTGGACCGCCGCCGCATTCTCTCCTTTCTCGAAAGTCTCGCCAACACCCCGGATCTCGTCGGCGATTATACCGAGAGCGACGATACAGGACGCCGAATTCAAATCAAAATTGTCGGCGAGTATGCTTTAAGTTACTGGGCAGATCATCCGGTCAAAGAAGTGAAAGTGGTCAGGATCGAGAAAGCGGATTAGAGGGCGTGGCGGATTCACGATTCACCGGGACAATGAAAGCGAATGGGCGGAGGCGCTACCAGCAGAATAATTCTCCGTTCGTTTAGTGGAAAATAGTGTGGGTGTTTTCAAAACTAAACGATAAACGAGGGCCTAAACGAGATTGTTTGGGGGTGGAAATGAAGGCTTTTTATTGGGAAATTTGAAGGGCTGGCTAAACGATTGGGTCCGGTGGGTCCCTTGAAAAAATAGGCTTCGTTTAGAGGTTTTTTAATTTTATTGGCGAAAGGATTTTGGGCCGGAGATCACTAGAATAGTAGAAAACAGAAGGGACCAGTAACGGATTTCTGGGGTGTGTTAGGATTTTGAGCCACTGTGACATTGACTGTGACAGTTGAGCCTCGGAAGAGTGCCAATACGGCGCAATTTGCACCATCTTCGCGAGCAACCAAAAATGGCAAATTGCTGATATAGAATGTGTTGCGAAGTTAATGGTCGGTTGGCATAAATTAAGCTTTGCTCATTCGTCTTTCAAACGGACTTTCAAGGCTGCGATTGAGCCCGAATTGTATGAGCGACAACAACCGTAGGCACGTATTCATAAGCCATCATCATGCAGATGACGCTGATGTGGACAAATTGACATCGCTTTTGAACGGTAAAGGGTACGATATCCGAAATAGCTCAATCCGGGCAAAGCCTGCTAATAGCGAACGGTTGGAGAAGGGGTTGGTCGATCCGAAAGTAATCCAACGTCTGCTCCGCATGAAAATTTCCTGGGCCA
>JASHPN010000145.1 GCA_030038175.1 Verrucomicrobiia bacterium | reverse complement strand
CCTGATCCATCTGCCGGCGATCGTCCGCACTCATGTTTTTAAAGACCGGCGAGTTGGTTTCGCTTTCCGGCGAGGCGTATTGCCGCGTGATTTGATCGCGACTACGATTCATCAGGACCGAAAAAAAGATCGTGGATGCGATGGACACCAGCATCAACGCCAGCAGGAGGCGCTGGTGCAACAGGGAACGAATGCTGTCCTTCGCAATGAGAAAAATGATGTTCATAATTTCGGCGGTGGTTCGATGGCCGAAAAAAAGATGTTTTCCAGGGATTGGGCTTCGACTTCGGACCGTTCCGGCTCAAGACTGTATTGGCGTAACAGTATTTCGACCGTTTCCCGCGTGGCCGAGTCGCCACATCTCACGGCAACCTGGCCGTTGGACATCTTGGTTTCCGCGGCCGTCTTTGACAACGCCTCCAGGGCCGGGCCGGGAACATTCTTCAAAACGACGCGGGTACTTTTCCCACTGGATAACTCCTGCAGAGTCCCAATTTTTTTCAAGGCGCCCTTTTCCAGGATCGCCACACGGTCACACACCGACTCGACCTCCGACAGGATGTGAGAACTGATGAAAATGGTTTTTCCGCGTTTCTTTAATTCGACAAGAATATCCCGAAATTCCTTTCGTCCGACGGGGTCCAGGCTGGCCGTCGGCTCATCGAGGATCAACAGGTCCGGATCGTGCAACATAGCCTGGGCAAAGCCCAATCGCTGCAGCATGCCTTTGGAATATTTTGACACCGATTTCCCGGCGGCGTCCTCGAGCCGAAGCAACTGCAGCAATTGGTCAATACGGGTTTTCCGCGACGCGACCGGGATTTCAAGCAGCGCCGCGTAAAACCCAAGCAGCCCGCGCCCGGTGTAATAGTCATGCAGATTGACGGACTCAGGCAAATAGCCGAACCGGCGATGGACCCGATGGTCGGTCACCGGACGACCGAAAAGATGCGCGCTCCCGGCCGTTGGCCGGATTAAATTCAACAGCAACAGAATCGTCGTCGTTTTGCCCGCACCATTGGGTCCAAGAAAACCAAACGTTTCTCCCTCCTTCACCTCGAGGCTCAGTCCTTTTAAGGCATTCGTCTCGGTGCCTCCCCCAAGCATTTTCACGTAGGATTTCTCCAATTTCTCCGTGGTTATCGCGGGTATGCTCATTTGGAAATAAGACTTTTGATCTCCCGTTCCAGTTGACTGTCATCCTTCGAATAACCCACTTGAATCTGCCGGATGATACCGGTCCGATCCACCAATACCAAATCAGGTATCGCCCGGACTCCATATCGGGCGCTAACTTTCCCGGAATCCAGGAGCACATGAAAGCCGTATTGCCGGCGGGCAACAAACTGGCGGACGACATCCGCCTCTTCCTGTTGATTCAGGCTGAGGATCTCAAAATCAGCGGGTTTAAACTTTTCCTGAAGCGTTTGCAGATTTTCCATTTCCATCTGGCAGGGCATGCACCAGGTAGCCCAAAAATCCAGGAGCACAACTTTTTGGCCGCGATAACTGCTTAGCGAAACCAGGCGGTTCGACAGATCCATCGTGGAAAAATCCGGGGCCGCTTCCCCCACTTTGACGTTGCCCATTTGATAGACCGTCCCATGCCCGCCCCCGCCCTGGACATTGACCTTAACCTGATAATTAATCCAAAGGGTCGCCGCCACAAAAGCCACCAAAGCCACAACGGCTATTGGATAGCGGATCCCGGAAGTTGGTGAAGCGGGTGTCACGGCTCGTCATTATTGTAAATGCGATAGAAATTTTCAACCACAGATGGACACGGCGCGGCAGAGCCGTAACCAACGAGGATGGATGATTGATCCGCCTCCGCGCCCGCCGTCGCTATGCGATGGCGCGGCGAGCAAGGCTTCCGCGCGACGGGAGATGGAAAATGGACCGGCCGGAGCGCGGCTGTGTTGGAGACCAGCCGCAGCATGTTGCCAGCCGGAAGCCTTCCGCATACGGCACGGTTCAATGCTTGCGGACGTGCTGCGACTGATCTCCCGATAAATCGGGAGACACCCTCCTTCGCCAAAGGCTACGGCGGGGCACGCAGTCGCGCTCCGATTTGGGCGCGGGCGAATTTGCGCGGATCGGTCGGGCGCAATGGCTATGGACGCGCTGCGGCTGGTCCCGCTCCGAGCGGGACACAACCGCGCTCCGGAAAAATCGAACGCTGAACGCAGGGCCTCACGCAAAGGTCGCGAAGGCCGCTAAGGAATGGAACCGAAATACGTTGCGGCCGTGGCGCCCTTTGCGTGAGGAAATTACAGGACGAATTTTGGGGGATGGACGGTTCCCAGTTTGTGTTTGCGGAGAAGTTCGCAGAATTTTTCGATGCCGCGTTTTTCGTCGGAGGCCAGGTGGTATTGGATGTTCCATTCGAAATAATCGCGGCGAAAGTCTTCATCGTATTCCTGCCGGGTCTCGATGATGGCGTCGAGGGTTTCCAGCCCGAATTGTTTGGCTTCGCGCAGTTCGCGGCGGAGGTCCGAGTTCTCGACGCCGCGGCGCAAGGCCCAGACGGCGAAGACAAACGGCAGGCGCGTCATTTCCGTCCAGGCCACGCCCAGATCGAAGATCTCATGCTTATGCGGCGCGCGCTGGAAATCTATGGCCGGATCGCCAATGAGGAGCACGAAATCCATTTCAAAGGCGGCCTGGTAGTTTTCGAGGCGTTTGAACTTCGGGAAGACGCCGCGCTCGGCCAGCAGGACTTTTAACAGGTTCAAGCCGGTCAGCGAAGCGGGATCACAATAGATTTCCGCGGCTTTTTCGATCGGCTTTTTGTGCGCCAGCAGGACGCTATAGACTTCGCCCAACGAGGCGATGGCGATGCCGTCCAGGACATCGTAGCGGTCGGTGAAGAGGACTTCGGTGATGCTCACGAGGGCGGCGTCCAATTCGCCCTGGCGCAGTTTCTCCGCCAGCTTGGACGGCGGGGCGAACTCGAGCTCGCTTTCGATGCCGCGGGTGAGCGGCACCGCATTCAAGTACGGGACCGATCCGACGCGGAATTTTTTCTGTTCACTCGGCACGGGGGTAATTCAAAAGGAAAAAGGAGAAAGGCAAAAGGAAAAAGAGACCTGCCTTCGCTCTGAAGCTACGGCACGGCAAGCACGAATTTAACCACGAGAAACGCGAAAGACTCGAATTTCACGAATTGGCACGAAGACGGAGCGCGGACCGCCGAGTCCGCGAGTTGGAAAAACCGCAGGTTCGCGCGGACAAAGCTGTCCGCGCTCCGCGGCCGTCGCGCCGAAGCGCTTGCGGTTTATGGCCGGTTTGTCTAAATTGGGGGCGTCTCTTTAATCCGAATCTCATTAAATCATAACACAACAAAATTATGAACTGGCTTTGGTTTATCATTATCGGAATCGTCGCCGGATTTCTGGCGGGCACAGTGGTCAAAGGGCGTGGTTTCGGCATCCTGGGCGATTTGATCGTCGGCATCATCGGCGCGCTGCTCGGCGGATTTATTTTCGGGCTGCTCGGCATCGCCGCGACCAATCTGCTGGGTGCGCTCATCTGCGCATTTGTCGGCGCCGTCGTTTTACTGTTGTTGCTGCGGCTGATCGGCGGGAAAAAAGGCTAAAGGGAAAAGAGAAGGCGGGCATGTTGCGTGTTGCGTCATATTTGACGTGAGAGAAGGGAAAGTTTGGTCGT
>JASHPN010000144.1 GCA_030038175.1 Verrucomicrobiia bacterium | reverse complement strand
TGCGTGGGCACAGCGCCGCCAGCATGGCCAGACCGGCCCAGAACCGAAAAAAGTTTGCCTTCATCTTGCGAGCGCGGGAAATCATTTACGTGAGTCTCCGCGCTGGCAAGCGAAAGTTCTTCACAGGAACTCCACTGGGCGCATCTCGGTTTTTGAAAAGCAAAGAGGCAGAAGATGTCGCCCCGATGGGGCTCGGGGTTTTATTGGATTTTTTTCTACAGACATGTCGCGCCTACGGCGCTCGCCGCCTGCCATTGACCGTCCAAGGGCGCACGTTCAAGCCCCGTTCAGGGGCGGCATCTTTGTAGAAAACCGAACAGATAAGAAAAAGCCCCGTTCGGGGCGACATAGTCTGACACCCGCTCACAAAAATTGAGATACGCCCAGCCCCATCAATGTAACGTCGGGTCTCCGGCCTGACTTAGAGGGCGTGCTTTCCACCTTCGCGTGGGACGTGAAGTCAACACGCCATTACCACTCAGGGCGCTGACATTTCGAAAGCGACGCTGTAATTGGGTTGCGCCAGCCCGGTGACCGCGCCAACAAACGGGTCGGAATCCCGAAGCAAACCCCAGCGAAAGGTCCCTGGAAACGGAACGGTCATGCGCTGCTTTTCACCAATCATGGCATAGCCCGCGCGCGCGCCGGGTCCGGGGTCCGCCGCGCAGGTGATGACCACGGCGTTGCCGGAAATGGCCACGGACACAATGGCCGCCTTTTTACCATCAGCCGAGCAGACCTCGAATCCTTTGCCATTCGTCCACTCCCCGGTGAATTGATGAGGCACTTCAAAATTTGTGGCCCAAACCAGCGGCGGAACGGGAACGTGATAGCGGATGGTGATCATCCTGCCGTGGCGTTCGGCATCAACCGGTTCGAGCGGCTGCCAGTCTTTTTTGAGAATCACGCGCTGGTAATAGATTTGTCCGTACTTTTCGCCGAGTTCGCGATATCCATCCGCAGTCAGGTGGATGCAGTCAGGAGCATAAGGATATTGATATTTTGGACCCGAGCAGACGATGTCCGCGGGATAGTCAACGCCGATCTTCCATTCCGCGAGAGCGGACGCCGAGCGATCGCCGCAGGAATTTTGCTGGGACACAATCATCTGGATTTTCTGTTTCTGTCCGGTGATCGCCCGGACGTCAGCGTTGTAGTCAGACCACAACTGGCGCAGTTCACTCTCGTAATCGGCGTTGGTCGCGTCGGTTTCGCCGTGAGTGACGATGATGGCGCCGACGCCATAGGTTTTGCCCGCGGCTTTGGCCAGGCGCGTAATGGCCTTGGTTGCGATCATGGCTGCCTCGTAAGAACGGCCGTTGATTCCCTGCTTAACCGCATTTTTTTTCAAACGAATCATCCCCTGACCGCCTTCGCCGACGGCACAGTGAACACTAACGAAGTCACGGTTCGCGTTGGCACGGACCAGCGCGGTGATTTCGTTGGCCATGGCCGAATGCGGAGTCTCGCCGTAAATATTGACCGGCCAGGAACTGGGCGGCCCCCACCGGGCAAGCCTGCCAACCGGTTCGACCAACGGTATCAGCGTGAGATTCGTGTCACCCGGGTTAATCGGCCAGCGCAGGTGATCGGTCGAAAGTTTGAGATTGTGATACGGCTGGTTCGTCGAAAGCACCGGCACGCCGCGCGCGCCCACCGACAGGCTCTGCCCGGTGCCGATTATGCCCGACCAATCCCAGGGAATATTGAGCGCCGTTTCCGATTTTGAATGAGCCGTGACCGACGAACAGCCGGCCAGCGCGGCGCAAAAAACGGCTGAACATATAAAGTGGAACCATCGCGCTTGTGTCGAAAGTCGAGCCATGGCCGTGAACTGAGCCATGCGGACAAAAAGATGTCAACCGTGAAAGACACGCCAAACGCAACCGAGCCGCGACCATAAGGGAGCGGGAATGACGGACAACGTGGCTAAATGGCTGAATGGCGGGCTAGCCTCAAACAACGGCCTAAAAATCTCTCCGTTCTCTCACGTAACGTTCGTTTCCTGGTTTCCAAAACGGCGCACAAGAAATGTGTGTGCATACCTGTCGCACCTTTTCGCGGCCATCGGGTTCGTGGCGATTCGTGAAATTCGTGTCTCGTTTCCCCGTTGCCAAACCCACGCACAAGAAATGTGTGTGCCTCTGTGGCAAAACAGCACCGACGGCCACGCCTGACAAATAATCGTTTTAAAACCAATCTTCCCCTATGCTGTGCCCATGAACCCGCTCATCGCCATCGCCATCATGAATTTGCTGTTCGTTGGATCTTTGCTCGCGATCGAACCAAATCCAGCGAACTTCGCGACAAATTCCTTTCCGGTTTCAATCACCGTGGATGCCGGCCGGTCGCTCGGCGAATTGAAGCCGATCTGGCGGATGTTCGGCGCCGACGAGCCAAATTACGCCACGACACCGGATGGCAAAAGCCTCATCGCGGAACTGGGCGCGTTCAAACCGCGTAACGTCTATTTCCGCGCGCATAACCTGCTCTGCTCCGGTGATGGCACACCCGCATTCAAATGGGGTTCCACCGGTGTTTATTCCGAGGACGCCCAGGGCCATCCGATTTACCATTGGAAAATCCTCGACGACATTTTCGACACGTATCTCACCAATGGTGTGCGGCCTTACGTCGAGATTGGTTTCATGCCCGAGGCGCTTTCCGTTCATCCCGAACCCTACCAGCATCACTGGAAGCCGGGTAACCCTTACGGCGACATCGTGACCGGCTGGGCATTTCCGCCCACGAATTACGATAAGTGGCGGGAATTGGTGTATCAGTGGACGAAACATTGCGTCGAGCGCTACGGCCGGGCGGAAGTCGAGCGCTGGTATTGGGAGGTCTGGAATGAAGCCAATGGCGCCTATTGGAAAGGCAGCCGGCAGGATTTTTTCAAATTGGATGATTATGCCGTGGACGGCGTGCGGCGGGCGTTGCCCACCGCGCGCGTGGGCGGGCCGGATTCGGCCGGGGCCGGCGGCCAATGGACGCGCGCCTTCATCGAGCATTGCCTGCATGGGACAAATTACGCAACCGGCAAAATCGGAACGCCCCTGGATTTCATTTCGTTCCATGCGAAAGGGTCGCCGAGGTTCACGAATGACCATGTCTGCATGGGCATCGCCGACCAGCTCCGGGCGATTGAATCCGGCTTTCGGATCGTGAACTCGTTTCCGGAATTGAAGAACATTCCCGTGATCATCGGCGAATCCGACCCGGACGGTTGCGCGGCCTGCACCGGCGACCAGTTTGGCTATCGCAATACCACCCTGTATTCAAGCTACGAAGCCGCCGTCTTTGCGCGCGAATGGCAACTCGCGCGCCGCGACGGCGTCAATCTGGATTCGGCGCTGACCTGGGCGTTTACCTTTGCCGGCCAGCCGCCCTTCGCCGGTTACCGCCAGCTTGCCAGTGCGGGCATTGATTTGCCCGTGCTGAATGTCTTTCGCATTTTCAGCCGGATGAAAGGCGACGAACTCGCCGTCACCAGCGACGGCGCAGTCTCGCTGGACGAAATGTTAAAGAAGGGCGTCCGCGGCCAACCGGATGTCTCAGCCATCGCCGTCTCGAACGGAAACAAACTCAGCGTGATGGTCTGGCATTACCACGATGAAGACGTCCCCGGTCCGGTTGCCGATGTGAGCCTCGATCTGCAAAATCTTCCGCCCTCCGCGCGAACCGCGAAAATGACGCGCTACGCGATTGACGCCCGACACAGCAATGCCTTCACCACCTGGCAAGCCATGGGTTCGCCCTTGCCGCTCATCGGCCGCCAATATGATGAAGTGAAAACAGCCGGCCAACTCGCCGAGGCCGGCAAACCGGAAAATATCCCGGTCAACGGCGGCCGTTTGAATTTACGTTTTGCCCTTCCGCGCCAAGCGGTGGATTTGCTCGTCTTTGATATGGGTCACCCGTGACCCATGTCACTGAATCGCGCGGCCGAACGAACTCCAGAAGTAATTACAATGAACCGTTCGAATGGTCGAAAGGTCTTGGAGTGCGGTGGCTGCGACACCGCTTTGGAACGCTGTTGCTCGTTCAAGCGACAAACCGGTTTCCCAAAAGCGCATGCCATCCGAAAGCGGCGTCGCCCTTTGCTTGCCACCGCACTCCACGACGCAAGCGAACTACGAGCGGCTCAGGGTCCTGACACGCGTCCAATTGTGAAGGTCGCGGCTTTCCACGAACCGCGATCGGAGCGCGGCATTCATGCCGCTTCAACGACCCTATGGCATCGGACGTTGAAGCGGCCTAAAGGCCGCGCCCCCCCCGCTCAGCGACATTGCCGAGCAAATTCTTCGAGAAAACGGACTTGGCGAGAGTTTTCGACAGCTCCGTTTTCGACCATTCGGATCCGTCGTTTGGCATATCAATGGCCCAACCCATAATACATTTCATTCCACTCCAGTTCCTGCCTGAAATGCCGAACAGTCGTGTCCTTATCAATCACCACCAGCTCAATCCCAGACATCGCGGCAAAATCTTCAAGCATTTCCGTGGTGACCGCCTGGCTGAAGCCCGTATGATGCGCGCCGCCGGCGTAAATCCACGCCGTCACCGCGGTGTGAAAATCCGGTTTGGGAATCCACAATGCCCGTGCCACCGGTAATTTGGGCAGCGGTTTTTCCGGCGCGACCACGTCCACCTCGTTCACCAGCAGCCGAAAGCGGTTTCCCATATCCATCATCGCGGCGTTGAGACCCGGCCCTGGCGGCGTATCAAAAACCAATCGCGCCGGGTCGGCCTTGCCGCCGATGCCCAGCGGATGAACTTCCAACGACGGTTTGCCGGCGGCGATGCTTGGACAGATTTCCAGCATGTGCGCGCCCAGCACTTTCGCGCCCTTCGGATTCAAGTGGTACGTGTAATCCTCCATGAACGACGTGCCGCCCTTCAGGCCGGTCGCCATGATTTTCATCGCCCGAACCAGCGCGCACGTTTTCCAATCGCCTTCCGCCCCGAAACCGTAGCCCTCGGACATCAGCCGTTGAACGGCCAAACCGGGCAATTGCGCCAACCCGTGCAAATCTTCGAACGTGGTGGTAAATCCTCTGAAACCGCCGTCCTTCAAAAAGGCGCGCAAGCCGATCTCGATTCGCGCCGCTTCCCGCACAGAATTGTTCTTTGGCGCTTTGCGGAGTTCCGGCGCGACGGCATAAGCCGCCTCGTATTCTTTCAGCAGCGCGTTGATTTGCGAATCGGTCGCGGCAGCGATGTATTTCACCAAATCGCCGACGCCGTAACCATTGACCGCATAGCCGAATTTGATTTGGGCGGCCACTTTATCGCCTTCCGTCACGGCCACTTCCCGCATGTTATCGCCAAAGCGGCAAAATTTTGCGTCCTGCCAGTCGTGCCAGGCCGCCGCCGCGCGGCACCAGGCGCCGATTTGTTTTTGCACGGCGGTTTCCCGCCAAAAACCGGCGACCACTTTTCGTTTCAGCCGCATCCGGCTCATGATGAAACCGTGCTCACGATCGCCGTGCGCCGCCTGGTTCAAATTCATGAAATCCATGTCAATGGTTGTCCAGGGAATGTCGCGATTGTGCTGCGTGTGCAAATGCAAAATCGGCTTGCGCAGCAGCTTAAGGCCGTTGATCCACATTTTTGACGGCGAAAAGGTGTGGCACCACGTGATGAGGCCGATGCAATGGGCGGATTGATTCGCTTTCTCGCAAATCGCAAACACTTCCTCCGGCGTTTTGGCGACCGGCATAAAAACAATTTTAACCGGGATTTCACTCGAATCATTCAGCGCGCCGGAAATTTCCTGCGAATGGATGGCAACCTGTTTCAACGTTTCAGGCCCGTAAAGGTGCTGGCTGCCGGTCACAAACCAGGCTTCAAATTGTTTTAAATTCTTCATGCGATTGCGGATCATTCCAAAGTTTTGCAGCGCGCTTCTCTACCAGAATTTAATATAAAATAACACCACGCAGGCCACCACGATCAGACTCAAGACGACGTCCATCGTGCTCCAACTTGCGCGCGTCGCGGCTTTCTCTTGCGGCGTTGCGCCATACCAGGTGTATTTGACGGTCTTGGGATTCGGCGGCGCGGTCAGCAGACTGAGCACAATCATCAAGACCGCGGTCCCGACGAAAAGCACCTCGCAATAATACCATTGATGAAAGTTCCAAAAATCAAAAATGAAACCGAATTTCGCCTTAATCGGCGCGATCGCCGCGTTGTATTGATCCAGCGTGATCGTTCCATGATACAGGTCATCCTTGAGCTTGGTGACCAGGTCGGATTCGTTGCGCATCACCAAATCCGCCGCCAGCTTGGCAAAACCTCCCAGCACTCCAATCGAGAAAGACCAGAGAGCCGCCGTCGCCGTAGTGCGTTTCCAGAAAACCCCGCCAATGAACAACACCGCGATCGCGGGAGACAGATAGCCCTGGACCGCCTGAAGATATAAATAAAGGTTCGAATGCAGGCTTTTAATAACCAGGACCCAACAGATGCCAATAAAGACGATGGCCGCGGTCGCGATGCGCCCAACGACGACTTCTGTCCGGCCCGAAGCGTTGGGGTACCATTCCCGGAAGAAGTCCATCGTGAACAGCGTGGCCGAGGCGTTAAACTTGGAACCCAGGGACGCCATCAGCGCGACAATCATTCCGCACGCTACCATGCCCCGAAGACCGTGCGGCAAAATCTGCGCCACCAGCGAGGTATAAGCCGCGTCGCCACTGGTGCTAAAGCCGCTGCCAGGCATCTTCGTCAGCGCAAATGCCACCATGCCCGGCACCAGGAAGATAAACACGGGCGTCAGTTTGAAAAAGCCGGCCAGAATCGTGCCGCGCCGGGATTCCTGCTGATTTTTTCCGGCGAGCACACGCTGCACGATGTATTGGTCCGTGCACCAATACCAGAACCCGATAATGGCCGAGGCGGGCAACACCGCCGGCCAGGGAAAATCCGGGTCCTTCACCGAACGGATGAGATGAACATTGTCGCCGACGGCAGAAAGCGTCGCCTTCCAGCCATCAATGAGGCTGCCATGCCCCAACACATGTAATCCCGTGAAAAGAATGCAAAGGGAGCCAAAAATCAGCACGGGCGCCTGGAGCACCGCCGTGTACATGATCACTCTCATGCCGCCAAAGATCGTGTACAGGCCCGTCGTGAATGCCAAACCAAGCGCGATGGCCCAAAAGACATCCAGCTTGACGCCAAAAATATCAATCGTATTGACGTTTAATAAAGTGCGGACGACGACGTCCCCGGCGTAAATGGTGGCGGCAATTTTGGTCAGCACCAAACTGGCCATCGTCAGCAGGCTCAACACATTTCGCGAACCGCGGCTGAACCGCAATTCGAGAAATTCCGGCATGGTAAAAACTTTCATGCGATCGTACAGCGGCACAAACACCCAGCCCAAAACCAGAATCATCCAACCCTGCATCTCCCAGTGCGCCATCGCCATGCCGGTCGCAAACCCGGCGCCGGCCAAACCGACCAAATGCTCGGAACCGATGTTTGATGAAAAGATCGAGGAGCCGATTTGCAGCCAGTTCGCGTCCCGGCCCGAAAGGAAATAATCCTTGCCCGATTCGTTCTTCTTGCGCATCGAATACCACACCGTCGCGATCATCCCGATGATGAAACAGGCGATGACGGCAACGTCCAGGCCGTTGAAGACCGTGCCGTTCACGACGGTTGCCGCGCCGCCAGCCGCCGCGTTGGTGGTGACGTCCGAAACTTGATTGGTGGCAATTTGGTTCATAAATCCAGAACACTGATGGTGAGATGGAAACGCGGTGACAGCATAGCCGCGATGGTCACGCCGATCCAAAAATGCAAAAAAGCCTTCATGATGAGAGCATGATTAAATTTTGGGCTGCGCCGAATACTTTAGCCGCAGCATCCGCGCTGGCAAGCGGAATGACAAGCGTCCGGGCCCATCTCGGTTTTTGAAAAGGAAATGGGGCAGAAGATGTCGCCCCTAACGGGGCTCGGAATTTTAACGGACTATCTACTACACAGATGCCGCGCCTGCGGCGCTGACAGTTGCCATTGACGGCCCTTCTTACGCGTGCAAACCCCGTTCAGGGGTGGAATATTTGTAGAAAACCAAGTGAACAGCAGAAAGAGCCCCGTTAGGGGCGGCATAGTCCAATTAAAGTCACAAACACGGGCGGCTCGTCTTGGTTCAGCGACCCGCAATGGACGAATTATCCCGGCCGCTTCTACCGCCTCTGCTCGCCCTGACCCATTGCCGTAATACGCCGGCAGCATAAGTATCAGCAATTCGCTTCGTTTGACCCCGCCATCATCCGGTTAACTAATACCTTGGCCGCAGGCGCATTCCCCGATTGACTTTTCCCAGCGTCAGAGAGACGGTGGCAAGGGTCGTAAATCAAGCGCAAATGAGTTCCAGGTTCCCCATACGCCAGGGGAGGAAAGTTCGTTCGAACGCTCTCGTTCTTATTGTTACCGCCTGCCTGCTCCTCATCGCCGCGCGCGCGCCGGCGCAAAAGATTGACCTGAACGGCAACGGCATGAGCGACGTCTGGGAATGGCTTTATAACGTTTACGGCATCAACCCCAATACCGACCCCGACGGCGACGGCTTCGTCAACTGGCAGGAAGCGATTGCCGCGACGGATCCGAACAACGCCAAATCCTATCCCCATATTACCGTCTATCCTCTCGGATTTTTCCCCGGCGCCGCCCTGACCAATTTTTCCATCTCGTTTCCCTGCGCGCCGGGGAAGGTCTATACGCTCCTAAGCATCACCAACGCCCAGAATCCGGTTTGGGTTTCAGAAACCAATGTCGAACCGATGTCGGGCACGAACCTGACGCTGACGGTGCCCACGGGACCCGTAATGAAATTTTATCGCATTGGAATTTCCGACACCAATTCAGACGGCACCGGGTTAATGAACGATTGGGAAAAAATTGAACTCGGCCTGAGCCCTACCAACGCCGTGAGCAACGGCCAGGAGGATTTTAACGGCTTTGCCATGAGCGATTACGAATACGCCACGAACATGCTGGCATCGCAAAATGTCATCACCATTTCGGCGTCCACTCCGACGGCGACCGAACCGGATCCCGGGCAAACTTCAACGTCCACCGGAGAGTTCACGATCACCCGCGGCGGCTTTCCGCTGGATACGATCACGGTGAATCTTGCGCCGGGCGGTCCGGGACCCGGTTATGCCACCGCCGGTTTGGATTATACCATTCTGCCGCTCTCGATCGCGATACCGGCCGGAAGCAGCTCCGTCTCATTTCCCCTGCTGCCGCTTGCCAATACCAATCTCCAGGCGCCGGTCATCGCGCAATTGCAACTGTTGCCCGGCCCCAACTACTTCGTCGGCGCCGAGAGCAATGCCGCCGTGGTGATTTACCCCTCGCCCACGGCCAACGGCACGGGATTGCTCGGACAATATTACACCAACTCCAGCACGACCTATACCAGCGCCAATAATTTCAATCCCACTAATCTTTTCCTGACACGCGTGGATCCCGTAATTGATTTTGATTGGACCAACGGCACCGTGCCCGACCTGAGCAATGGCCTTTATACCGTGCGCTGGACCGGCCAGATTCAGCCCCAATTCTCCGAGCCTTACGTTTTTGCCGTGGCCAGCGACGACGGCTGCCGTCTTTCGATAAATGACCAATTACTGATTAACGAATGGCGGTCGCAGAGCATCACGACCTGGACCAATTCCATGACCTTGCAGGCCGGCACACGTTACGATCTCCAACTGGATTATCTCCAGGCCGGCGGCGCGGCGCAGGCGCACCTTTACTGGTACAGCCCCAGCCAGCCGGAGGAGGTCATTCCCAACTCGTGCCTTTATCCGACCAACAGCTTTGTCGCCGGCACGTCCAATGCGCCCGCGGTCATCACCAGCGCCTTGAGTGCCGTGGCTTTTCTGGGCCAGCCGTTCAACTTCACGGTCACGGCGGCAAATACGCCGCTCGGCTTCACGGCACATGGGCTGCCGCCGGGATTGTCGTTCAACAGCACTAGCGGTGTCATCAGCGGAGTTCCGACTCTCATGGGCAGCTTCAATGTGACGCTGACTTCCAGTAACCGCGTCGGCGTGGGCGCGTCCATCCTGAACATCCAGGTGCTGAACACCGGCAGTTCCGTCGTCCAGGAAATTTGGACGAATGTCCCCGGCACCAATATCTCCGATATCCCCACCGCCACGCCCGCCAACATCACCAACGTGCTGGGAAACCTGCAGGGCATCACCAATTACGGCGATAATTACGGCGAGCGGATCCGCGGTTATTTTACCGCGCCCGTCACGGGCAATTATTATTTCTGGATCGCCGGCAGCGACTCGGCCCAACTCTTGATTTCCGACGACAACAACCAGGTGAACGAACTCCTGCGCGCCTGGGTCACCCCCACCAATAACCCCACCGCGCCGGGCCAGAACGGGACCTTGCCCGGCCAATGGAATTTGCAATCATCACAGCAATCGGGCTGGCTTGCGCTCACCGCCGGCCAGCAGTATTACCTCGAAATCCTCCACAAGGCCGGCGTCGGCACCAACGACAATTGGTCCGTCGCCTGGCTGCTCGATCCCACCGGCACCAACAACAATCCTGCCGGCGTCGTGCCGGGCTACTTGCTGTCACGATATTATCCGCCGCTGACCGAGGACAATCAGGGCACACTTTACTCGGCAAATCTGCTGGCACTGCCCGGCGTCGTCAGCGAGGGCGTCGGCTCGGCCACTTTGCGCGTCAATGCCGCGGACACTCAGGCCACCCTCAGCTTCACCATTACGAATCTCGTCGGCGCGCCCACCGGCGAATCCATCAATTCCAATCCCTATTTGAACGATCCGGCCGAACTCCTCTTCGACATTTCGGCGGCCAAACCGCAACCCAACGGCACCTATGTGTGGACCTTCCAAAACACCGGCCCGCTTCAGACCAACGATATCCAGCAAATTATTTCCGAGGGCAAAGCCGCCATTGTCATTGAGAGCACAGCCTTTCCGAATGGTGAGATTGGCGGCAATTTCACACTGGCCGACGGCTCGCAATCGTTCACTCCCCCTCCGGCCCCGCCGGCCTGGACGGATGATTCCGCCAATCCCAACGAGGCCGTGCGCTTCCTGACCCAGGCCACCTTCGGCGTCAATTCCAATGACATCGCCCTGCTGCAATCGCTCGGCTACGCCGGCTGGATCAATTACGAATTTACTTTGCCTCCCACCCACGCGCTGACGAACGTCCTCGCCAATCCCTATTCGGACCCGACGGACCTGTACCAAAGCCCGGATTGGTTCAATGCCTGGTGGCAAAACTCGGTGAACGCGCCCGACCAATTGCGCCAGCGCGTGGCGTTTGCCCTGAGCGAAATTTTCGTCGTCTCGGAAAACGGCGTCCTGAAAAACCATGCGGACATGCTTTCTTCCTATTACGACATGCTGGTGGACAACGCCTTTGGCAATTTCCGCACGCTGCTCGAAAACGTCACGCTGCATCCGGCCATGGGCAATTACCTGAGCACGCTCGGCAATAACGCGGGCAGCGAGATCACCGGCCTTCATGCCGACGAAAATTACGCGCGCGAGGTGCAGCAGCTCTTTTCCATCGGCCTCAATCGCCTCTGGCCGGACGGCTCGCTGATCCTCAATTCGCAGGACAACCTGGTGCCAACCTACAACCAGAATGAAATCGAGGGATACGCCAAGGTCTATACCGGCTGGAATTATTACCAAACCAACCAGGCCAGCGGCCTGCTCCCGTCGAATTGGACTCCTGCCTACAACGGAACCAATCCCATGGTGCTGGTCCCGTCGCACCATGATCTCACCTCCAAACTCATCCTCGATAACGTGACGCTGCCGCCGGCGTGGGGCGAACAAACCGTTGCGTCCACCAACAACGACGCCTACTGTTCGCAGGATTTGGAAAAGGGCCTGGACGCCATCTTCAACAACCCGAATGTCGGGCCGTTCATTTGCCGTGAACTGATTCAACGGCTCGTCACCAGCAATCCCAGCCGGGACTACGTTTATCGCGTCGCCCAGGTATTCGATGATGACGGCGCCGGCGTGCGCGGCAACATGGAGGCGGTCATCCAGGCCATCCTCCTCGATTACGAGGCGCGCAGTCCGGACATGATCTCGCAATCCACCTACGGCAAACAACGCGAGCCGTTGCTCCGCGTCACCGAATTGGCCCGCGCTTTTCCCGCGCCGCCCACCGTGAGCGGCACTTACAGTCAGACCACCAACCAGATCATTTCCATCACGACCACCAGCCCGCATTTATTGAATACCGGCGACACCGCGTTCATGAATTTCACGGATACTTCGGGCAATCCCGCGCCGCCGTCCCAGGGCTACAGCGTGACCGCAACCAGCCGCACCACGCTGACCATTACCGCGCCGCAGCTCCTCGTCGGCGCCTACGGCCAGACCAACGGCGTCATCACCGCGGACCTTTCCGGCAACGGCCTGGCCAGCAACAATCCGGTTTACCTCGTCTTTACCACGGGCGGCGCCTCCAATGGCTTGTTCACCGTGTCCAATGTCATTGACACCGCGCATTTCACCGTCACGACCACCGATTTGACCACGCGCGCGGGCAGTTGTCTGCTTCCAAAGATCTCCGCGGGCGGCTATACGCAAACTAAAACAAACATCGTGGTGAGCACCACCGGTCCGCATGGGTTGTTTGTGGGCAACAGCGTCTATATTAATTTCACTTCCGGTTCGGCGGCCAGCGGCGTCTATCAGATCGTCAGTGTGCCCGATACAACTCATTTCACGGTCACCACCACCGTTTCGAAGAATCAAAACGAAAACAGCCTCTCGGTTTATGCGTTGCAGGCGCCAGTGCTCAACCGCTCGGGAACCGTCGTCATCCGGCAGAGCACCTGGAACATGAGCTACACGGACACCGGCACGACCGCGAGCCTTTCGCAATCGCCGCTGCGTTCGCCCACGGTTTTTAACTTCTTTTATCCTGGCTACGAATTTCCCGGCGCGCTCGCTTCCGCCGGCCTGACCACGCCCGAATTTCAACTGACCACCGCCAGCGGCGTAGCGTGGCAAATGAACTTTGTCGAAGGCGGCATTTTGAATAACACCGGCAATACCAACGGCTTGAGCAGTTTTACCGGCGGCAATGGTTCCATCGTGCTGGATATTGCTCCGTGGATGACCGGGCACTACACTTCCAACTCCGGCGTTGCTGTGCTCGTCAGCGCCCTGAACACCTACCTCGCCGCCGGCGAACTCTCCGCCGCCGCGCAATCGAATATCGCCAGCTACGTCTCCAATCCCGCCAATTTTCCTTACAGCGGTACGCCGACTCAAACCCAGATGCGCGACCGCGTCCGGGCGGTCATCCATCTCATCGCCAGTTCGCCTGATTACATCATCCAGAAATAACTATGAGCCAACACGACTTCTCCAATCTCTCGCGCCGCCAGTTTATCCGGCGGGCGGCCTGCGCCGGCGTGGGAACCCTCGCGATGACCTCGGCCATCAGCCAATTGCGCTTTATGAATGCGGCGGTCGCGCAATCCAACATCTCCAGCTACAAGGCGCTGGTCTGCATCTTTCTGCAAGGCGGAAACGATTCGAACAATCTGATCATCCCCACCATTCAGTCGCAGTACAACAATTACGCTTCTATTCGCACGCCCGTCCTGGCAATTCCCTACAGCGCCATCCTGCCCGTCACCTCGCTCAACCCCGACGGCAACACCTACGGTTTGCATCCGAGTTGTCCGGAATTGCAGACGTTGTTTGGCGAAGGAAAATTGGCGTTTATGTTCAACACCGGCACTCTCTGTTATCCGATCACGCGCGCGCAATATCTCGCCGGCACCGTCGAACAGCCGCCGCAATTGTTTTCCCATGCCGACCAGCAGACGCAATGGCAAACCTCGATTCCCGACCAGCCGCCGACCACGGGTTGGGGCGGGCGCGTCGCGGATTTGTTCAATGCGGTGCAGCCCAACTCGCCCATTTCGCTCATGGTCACCCTCGCGGGGGCCAACACGTTTGAAGTGGGCAATATTGTCTCGCAATATTCCGTTTCCACCAGCGG
>JASHPN010000143.1 GCA_030038175.1 Verrucomicrobiia bacterium | reverse complement strand
GGAGTTGCCTTGCAAAAATCGGCAATCACTCGCACCGGGTGGGCGCTCGGGCAGGCGGCCCTGATTGGGTGGGCCATGGCCTCGGCGTACAAGGCCGTCACCGGGCGGCCTCATCCCCCGCGGTTTATAGGGACGGACACCAGCCACGTATTTCATTTTGGTTTCCTCCGCGGCGGTATTTTCTGGGGCTGGCCATCATCCCATACGACCGTGGCGTTCGCCATGTCGGTCACGCTGTGTATTCTGTGCCCGAAAAAAAGATGGCTGGGGATCATTGCCCTTCTCTATGCCTTTTACATCGGCATTGGCGTTTCCATGACCATCCATTGGTTCTCGGATTTCGCCTCCGGCGCGATTTTTGGCGCGATCATTGGAACCACTGTGGGAAAAAATTTTGCTACGGCTTTTCCAGGTCCAGGAAGTGATGTTCAAAATAGCCCGCCAGGTGCATCAAGTGGCAATGTTTGACTTTCTCGGGGGGTAAATCAAAAACATTCAAATCGGGATTGTCCGGCTCGCCGAGCATACGCCAGCATTCAACCCTGACATCATTCAGGATTTGCAGCATGGATTCACGCCCTTCCGGGCTTAGGTGATAAAGCTGGTCCTTGCCCGAGGGCCTGAACCGGTCGCTTCGGATTAAATTCCGGGCCCTGAGTTTTAGCTCTTCCCGATGCGCCGCCAGGGCTTCGTTGAGCAGTTTTTCACGTTCAACGGACGCCAAATCGGTCTTTGAAATTTTCGCAGCCGAAAATTCCGTGACGGGAAATTGTTGAACGATAAACCGGAGAGAATACGCCTCTTCCGGAATCAAACGATATTGGAACCCAATCTTTGTTTGTTTCACCAGCTTCATTGCGCCGGCTCCATGGTGGCCTGCAACTTGTAGCTTTGCAGGCGGTGCACGTAAAACTCGGCCTTCTCGGCTCCTTCCCTCGCCAGAACGCTCTTTCCTTTTTCATGCACTTCCATCATGTGTTTTTCCGCCTTTTGGCGCTCCCATCCGAAAATTTTCATGAAAACATGCGTAACGTAGGTCATTAAATTGATTGGGTCATTCCAACAAATCACATAATAAGTTGGCGCCAACCGGTCATCGGAACGGGTGTCCTGACGGACGCCCGGCCCTGGCACGGTCATTGGTTCGGTCACTGGCGGCATCGGCATGGTTTTTTATTCCTACGCTGTGCCGTTTCAAATGGCAAATGAAATTGTGGCGCCTGAAAGCAACCGAACGAAATGCATTGCGCTTTTTGGTCTGGTTTTTCGCATTACAGACAAGGTATATCAGGATCGATGGCTGGTTCTTCCAATCAAGAGCTGGAAGTCTTTAGCGCCGCGCGGCAATTGCCGCCGGGAGAACGCGCCGGGTTTTTGGACTCGTCTTGCGCGGGCGACCCGGATTTGCGCCGGCGCGTGGAAGAGTTGCTCCAAACCGGCCGGCAAGCCGCCTCCTTTCTGGAAAGACCGGCAAGCGAATTGTTAAATCCCGGCGAATTTGTCCGCCACGCCGCCGCCCCCGCTGAAAAAATCGGGGACCGGATTGGCCGCTACGAATTGATCGAGCAAATCGGGACGGGCGGCTGCGGCGTGGTTTACAAGGCGCGCCAGGAGGAACCGGTTCGCCGGTACGTGGCGCTCAAAATCATCAAGCTGGGCATGGATACCCGGAGCGTCATCGCGCGCTTTGAAGCGGAACGGCAGGCTCTCGCCTTGATGGACCATCCGAACATCGCCAAAGTGCTTGATGCCGGCGCGACGGACACCGGCCGCCCGTATTTTGTCATGGAACTTGTCGAAGGCGTAAAAATCACGGATTTTTGCGATCACAACCATCTTTCCATCCGGGAGCGGCTCGAACTGTTCATTCAGGTCTGTCATGCCGTTCAGCACGCGCACCAGAAAGGCATCATTCACCGCGACCTCAAACCGTCAAACATCCTTGCAGCCATGAGCGACGGTGTGCCGCTGCCCAGAGTGATTGATTTTGGCATCGCCAAGGCGACGCGCGGCAAATTGACGGACGAAACGCTGTTTACGGCCCGGGAACAATTCATCGGCACGCCGGCGTATATGAGCCCGGAGCAGGCCGACGCACGGGAAATGGACATTGATACCCGCAGCGATATTTACAGCCTGGGCGCGCTGCTTTACGAATTGTTGACCGGCCGCACGCCCTTTGACGCAAAAGAGTTGCTCGATTCCGGCCTCGATAAAATCCGTCATACGATCGCCGAGCGGGAGCCGGCCGCGCCTTCGACGCGACTAAACATGATGACGCGCGCGGACCTCCTCACGATTGCGCAAACTCGGAAGGCCGAGCCGCCCCAGCTCAGTCATCTGGTGCGCGGCGACCTGGACTGCATCATTATGAAGGCGCTGGAAAAGGACCGGGCCCGCCGTTACCAGACCACCCATGATCTGGCCCTGGACATTCGGCGCCATCTAAACAACGAACCGGTTGCCGCCGGGCCGCCCAGCGGACTGTACCAATTCCAAAAGCTGGTGCAGCGCAATAAACTGGTGGTCACCGCGGCTGCCGCGGTCGTGCTGGCCCTGGCCGTGGGCGCGGCCATTTCGGTCCGTTTTTCCTTCATAGAACATCAGGCGCTCATGGAAGCCGACCAGCAGCGTCTTCAGGCCCAGGCCAATGAACAAAAAGCGGAAATCGAAGAACAAAAGGCCCGGACCGAAGCCGCCCGGAGCAGCCAGATTGCGCAATTCCTGGAATCCATGCTCCAGGGCGTTGGCCCATCCGTCGCCATGGGCGCGGACACCACGCTGCTCAAAAAAATTCTGGATAACACGTCCAAACGCATTGGCAGCGATCTGACCAATGAACCCGGCGTGGAGGCCGATTTGCGGAACACCCTGGGCGAAGTTTATTGGGAGATCGGCGGCCTGACCAATGCCGAAACGATGTACCGTCGTGCACTGGCCATCAATATTGAAACGTCGGGGCCGCAAGCTCCGGAAGCCGCGGAATCCATGGAGCATCTGAGCCACGTTCTCTGGCGGGAAGGCAAACTCGATGAAGCCGACACACTGGCCAAAGCCGGCATCGCCATCCAGTCACAATTATATGGCGAAACCAACCTGCAAGTGGCCCGATCGCTCGAAGATTACGCGGCGATCCTGAATACTAAAGGTTTTGGCGCACGGGCCGCCTCCACGCTGCGCCAATCCCTGGCTGTCAAGGAAACGGTGCTGGGTCACGACAACCTCGAAGTGGCGGACACGCTGGATGATCTCAGCGGAATGCTTTGGTCCATGCACTCAAATCTCTCACAGGCCCAGGCTATGCGCCGCGAGGCGCTGGCCATTCGCGAAAAAATCCTGGGCGCCACGAACATCCTGGTCCTGATCAATTCATTGCAGGTGCAAAAAATCCAGGAAGACATCGAGGGCCGCTCAAGCGATGAAGAAGCCACACTCAATCAATTGGTGTCCGCGCAGCGCCGGCTCTACGGCGGTCCCCACCCGAATATTGCCCAATCCCTCAACACGCTCGCCTCGGTCCTGAAAAATGAAGGCAAGCTTGCGGAATCGGAAGACATGCGCCGGCAGGCCCTGGCCATTCAGGAACTGCTTCTGGGGTCTCAAAGCGCCGAAGTGGCCCAGACTCTGGGCAATCTCGGCGCCGTGCTGGCTGCGGAGGGCAAATTCGCGGACGCCGAACCCCTGCTGCGCGAATGCTATCAGGTTCGCGCGAAATTATTTGGCGGCAACAGCGCCCTCACGGCCACCGCGATGGTTGACCTGGGTCAGACACTTGAGGACGAGGGCAAAATTGACGACGCAACGAACCTTTATCTCACCGTTTCGGCCAACCCCGGCGCTTCGGCTGCGTCCGCGGATTATTGCCTGTCGCTGTTGTATTTGCACGGCAAAGGAGTAAGAGCGGACCCGGTGGAAGCCGCCCGGTGGATGTCGAAGTCCGCGCAACTGGGTCATACCGAAGCGCAAATTAGCATGGGCGTATTCTATTTCAATGGCATCGGCGTGCCGCAGGACGAAGAAAGCGCGCTCGCATGGTTTCACCAGGCCACTATTACAGGCTCGTCGGTTACCATGAAGCTTGCCACGATGAAGACTCTCGCCAATTGTTATTGCGCCGCCGGACGCAGCCGCGAGGCGATCGCCACTCTCCAGGAAATTTCAGATTCTTATCCAAACGATGCCGATGCCTGGCTCACGCTGGCCGCATGGCAAGCGTGGTTCAATGAAAAATCCGGTTTTGAAGCCACGCGCACGCGCATTATCCAGGCCGCCAACGAAACCGATGATGCCGGCGCGATGGAAGCCGCCGCCAAAGCATGGTGCCTCGAACCCGCAACCAATGAGATTCTTTTGGCCAAAGCCATGGAGCTTGCAGAATTAGCGGTCGAATGCCGAAAGAAAACGCCCAGTCTGCCCTGGTACCAGCTCAGCCTGGGCATGGTTCAATATCGCAACCATCAGTACGAAGATGCGGCCCGAAATCTTGCACTGGCCGAATACGGCGGCTCCCAATTGCCGGACGTCCCTCCCGTGGCCCGGTTCTATCACGCGCTTTGCCTCTACGCGCAAAATCGCATCCCGGAAGCGCGCCAGCTTTTTGAGCAAACCCGGGCACAGATGGTTCCTTATCCCCAAGACCCAAACAAGCCCGTCGTGGATGGAACGACGGCCTCGCACGACGTCATCATTACGTGGCTCGCATACCGGGAAGCCAAATCGGTCCTTTACGGAACTGAATAAATTTTTTGCGCTTTTCGGCGGTTGATTTCGCATTGATCAGCAGAAGGCCAGGGCCTTCCTATAAATGCGACGATGAAAACAAAATTTCTGCCGATGACAAAGGCGCCTGCGCTCCGCTCTGTGCTGTTTATGGCGTTGCTTGGGCTCATTTCGTGCCAATTGTCCGGGCCTGCCTTTTGCCAGACCACGTATTCACCGTCCTGTGTTTTCAGCACAGTAACACACGTTTCGTACGTTGCGGGCGGGAAGGCCCCGCGAATCTTTAACCCGCAGGGTGTCGTCGCGGATGCCGCGGGAAATATCTATTTCTCAGATTCCCACCACCAGGTCATTTACCGGATGTCGTCCTCAGGGACCGTCAATATACTCGCAGGTCAGCCCGACTGTCCCGGCAGCGCCGACGGCAAGGGAAACCAGGCCCGTTTTCGTTATCCGCACGGTCTGGCGGCGGACGCCGTGGGCAATATTTATGTGGCCGACTCCGGCAATAACACGATCCGCAAAATAACACCGGTCGGCATGGTGACCACCCTTGCCGGATGTGCCAGGATCACCGGCAGCAGCGACGGAAAAGGCAGTGTCGCTCAATTCAAGCACCCGACCGGCGTGGCCGCGGATAGTGCCGGGGACATCTATGTTGCCGATATGTTCAACCATACGATTCGCAAAATAACCGCCGCCGGGCAGGTGACGACGTTGGCCGGGTTTCCGGGCATGGATGGCAGCACCGATGGCAGGGGCAAATCCGCGAGGTTCAATTTTCCGAGCGGAATCGCGGTGGATCATTCAGGGGACATCTTTATAACCGATATGTTTAATAACGCCATTCGCAAGGCAACACCGGATGGCACGGTTACAACGCTGGCCGGGCGCGCATCCTATGTCGCCGGCCATGCCGATGGAACGGGTGCCCAGGCCCAATTCTCCCATCCCAGGGCGCTCGCCGTGGACGGCGAGGAAAACGTTTATGTGGCCGATACGGACAACAATGCGATTCGACTCATTACGACGACAGGGAAAGTAACCACATTGGCCGGCGAAATCCGCCACTGCGGTGACACCGATGGCTGCGGGGCGGTGGCGCGTTTCTGGCATCCCGTGGCCATCGCCCTGGACCGGACGGGGAATCTCTATGTGGCGGATCTCGACAATGCCGCCATTCGCAAGGGTGTTTTTGTCCCTATTGCAAATCCGGGCCTGTCTTGCATACAGCACAATACGCCGGAGGCCGGGCGAAACGAATAATCCATGACTGCGAAAAATTTCGAGGTGATCAAACAAATCCGCGCCCGAAGGCGTGCGGCGGGTCTTACCTCGCTTGGCCTGCCTCAAGGGTATCGTCAAAATCCGGCGCTCCTTCAATCGCTGGCAGACGAACCGAAGCGAGGCCATTTGCTGCGCAAACCGCAAAAATGGGTGGAAAGCGAATGCCTGTTCTGCGGAGCACGAATGATTTCCTGGAACCGGAAATTTTGCTCCGTCAACTGCCGTCGCAGTTATGAGTTTCGACAAAAGTACCCCTTGCGGCTATAATGAGGCGAGCCGATTGATTGAGCGACGTTACATGCATTCTTGAGTCCATCGAGCAAGGCGATCCCACCGCCGCCGATGCCCTCTTGCCTTTGGTCTATGACGAATTGCGCAGGCTGGCCGCCGCCCGGATGGCCCACGAGCCGTCGAATCAGACACTCCAGCCCACCGCCCTGGTGCATGAAGCCTGGCTGCGCCTGGTCGGCGCGGACAATCCCCGGTTTGCCAATCGCGCGCATTTTTTTGCCGCCGCGGCTGAAGCCATTCGCCGCATCCTGATTGACAAGGCGCGGCGCAAGCTCGCTCTCCGCCATGGCGCCGGCAGGACGCCGATGGACATTGACGAAATCGAAATCGCGGCCCCCGGCACAGGCGATGAAATCCTCGAGGTCAACGAAGCGTTGGACAAACTGGCCCTGCAAAACCGGGCGGAAGCCGAACTGGTGAAACTCCGCTATTTTGTCGGCATGACCCTCGATGAAGCCGCCACTTCAATGAACATCTCCGCCCGGACGGCGGACAATTATTGGGCGCACGCCAAAGCCTGGCTGTTTAGGGAAATCAGGAGCAATCGGAATGGGCGGTGACGGACACTGTTCTTCCCCGTGAAAAAAATTCGAGCGTAATTCAGTTTGCTGTTTGCAACCCGGCAATTTCGTTTATCCTTTTCGTCAAATTTTTATGGCTGAAAAACCAAAATCCGTTTACGACGAGAGCAAAATCAAGACCTTGTCGTCGCTCGAACACATCCGGTTGCGGACCGGCATGTATATCGGGCGCATCGGCAATGGCAGCAATCCCGACGACGGCTGCTATATTCTGCTCAAAGAAGTGGTGGATAACGCCATTGACGAGTACATCATGGGCCACGGGCGGGAGGTGCAAATCGCGATCGAGGGCAACCGGGTTTCCGTGCGGGATTTTGGGCGCGGCATTCCGCTGGGCAAAGTGGTGGATTGCGTCTCCAAAATCAACACCGGCGCCAAATACAACGACGACGTGTTCCAATTCAGCGTCGGCCTCAACGGCGTCGGCACCAAAGCGGTCAACGCCCTTTCAAAAACCTTCCTCGTGCGCAGCCATCGCGAAGGGGAATTTGCCGAAGCATCGTTCAAGGTCGGCAAACTCAAAAAAGAAGATTCGGGCAAAACCAAAGAACCTGACGGCACGTATATCGAGTTTGAGCCCGACTCGGAAATTTTCAAAGAGAGCGAGTTCAAAATGGAGCATGTCGAGCGGCGGCTGCGCCATTACAGTTATTTGAATACCGGGCTCAAGCTCGTGCTGAATGTCGCCGGCGCCGAACCCAAAATTTTCCAGTCACGCCACGGCCTGATGGACCTGGTGATGGAGGACCTCGCCTCCGACGGCAGCGGGCCGATTTATCCGCCCCTGCATTACGCGGGCAAAACCCTCGAATTTTGTTTTACTCACAGCAACTCGCGTTACGGCGAAACCTTCTATTCCTTCGTCAACGGCCAATACACCAGTGACGGCGGGACGCATCTGAGCGCGTTCCGCGAGGGCCTCCTCAAAGCGGTCAACGAATACGCCAATGCCAAATTTGAAGGCGACGACGTGCGCGAATGCATGGTCGGCGCCGTGGCGATTCGTTTGAAGGACCCGGTGTTCGAATCCCAGACGAAAAATAAACTGGGCAACACGGAAATCCGGACCGAACTGGTCAATAATGTGCGCGAGGAATTGCTCCAGTTTTTTCATCGCAACAAGGACATCGCCGAAAAAATCCTGGCGAAGGCCGCGGACACGCAGCAGTTGCGGAAAGAATTGCAGGCGGTCAAAAAGCTCGCGCGGGACCGCGCCAAGGCCATCGCCCTGCGCATCCCCCAACTGAAGGACTGCAAATATCATTACGACAAAAAGAAGGACAAAGGCCGCGACACGATGGTGTTTATTTGCGAAGGCCAGTCCGCCGCCGGCTCGATTACCAGCTGCCGCGAGGTGAATAATCAGGCCGTCTTTGTGCTCAAAGGCAAGCCGCTTAACGTTTGGGACCTCAAACGGGACGTGATGTATAAAAACGACGAAATGTATAACCTCATGCAGGCATTGAGCGTGGAAGACAGCATCGAAAACCTGCGCTACGCAAAAGTGATCCTGGCCACGGACGCGGACGTGGACGGCATGCACATCCGGAACCTGATGATCACCTATTTCTTCAAGTTCTTCGAGCAACTCGTCCACGATGGACACGTCTATGTGCTGGAAACACCCCTGTTCCGCGTGCGGAACAAGGAAAAGACCATTTATTGCTACAGCGAAACCGAGCGCGATAACGCCATCAAGGAACTGGGCGGCAAACCGGAAATTACCCGTTTCAAAGGTTTGGGCGAAATCAGTCCCAAAGAGTTTTCGCAATTCATCGGCAAAGAAATGCGCTTGAGCAAAGTCGAATACGCGCCGCGCGCCGAGTCCGCGCCCATCCTGGACTTTTACATGGGCAAAAACACCCCCGAACGCAAAGACTTCATCATGGACAGTCTCGTGGTGCCGGTGGAGGAGTGAACAAATTTAATTCATGCCAGCAAAACGTAAAAAAGATTCAAACCAGGGTGAACTGCCCATCGAAGGCGTGGTTCCCGTGGAACCAAAAAAGAAGAAAGCCGCCGAAACCAACGGAAACGGCGCCCAACACGTCGTCGCCGAGGCCGTCGAAAACATCGTCGTCAAACCGTTCGATCCCCGCAAACGCAACGCCGGCCTGCACACGCGCGTGGACCGCGGGTTTCTCGAATACGCCAGTTACGTCATTCGCGACCGCGCCATCCCCAACCTGGCCGACGGCTTAAAACCGGTCCAGCGGCGTATTCTTTATGTGCTGCATACGCTGGACGACGGACGTTTCATCAAAGTCGCCAGCGTCACCGGCGAAACGATGAAATATCACCCTCACGGCAATGCTTCCATTGACGATGCCATCGTGGTGTTGGCCAATAAACGGTACCTCATCGAAGGCCAGGGAAATTTCGGCAATATTTTTACCGGCGATCCTGCCGCCGCCCCGCGCTATATCGAATGCCGCCTCACGCCCTTGGCGCGCGAGCAATTGTTCAACGATTCGATTACTGATTTTATTTCGACCTACGACGGCCGCAAAGAAGAGCCCGTCCTTTTGCCGTGCAAACTGCCGCTCACCCTGATGCTCGGCACCGAGGGCATCGCCGTCGGTTTGAGCGCCCGGATTTTGCCCCATAATTTCCCCGAATTGCTCGAAGCGCAGATTGCGATTCTCAAAAAGCAGCCGTTTAAATGCCTGCCGGATTTTCA
>JASHPN010000142.1 GCA_030038175.1 Verrucomicrobiia bacterium | reverse complement strand
TCAGAACCCTCGCCCCCGCCCCCCAACTCGATTTATTCACATAGAGCGCTTAAAAAAGTCACCGAACTCCCGAACCCACTCATCGCCCGACGTTTCAAGCATCGGCGAATTATTCGCCCTCTCCCAGCGGGAGAGGGCCGGGGTGAGGAAGAGTTGTCCGAACGAGAAACCTGCCCGGTTCACGCAGTGCTCACTCCTTCGCCTCACGTGCGGCCAGCACTCGAAACTGGTGCGTCCACGGATCAATCCGGCACGCGGACTGGTAATCGCAAAAATCGCAGGGCGTTTCCCTTCCCTTTCGATAAGGGTCAACGGACGTCCTGCCGGAAAAAATTTCGCGCCCAATTCGGCGCAGTTGCTCTTCCGCCTCATCCAGGAGCCGTTCCAATTCTCCCGCCGGCATCGCCTCGGCCGATCCTTTCCGCAATTCACCATCCTTGTTGCGGACATAATTAAACTGATCCGCCGCGCCCGCGGAATCCAGTTTCGCAAGCGCCCCGGCATCGAATCGTCCGGTGTGCCGATAAGCAGCCCGGCGCGACCCCTCCGCCGTGCCCAGGACCTCTGATCGGGTCCGGCCGTTTTCGAATTGGCCGCGCAGATTGACGTAAAAGATGCCCGCGGGAAGCAACTTCCCGGCGCCAAACAACTCACGGCCATCTTTAAAATGTCGCAAGGTATTCAGGTACGCAGCCAACTGCAATTGAACGCCATGTTCCATCAGAATCGCTTCCAGTTTTTTGCCCCCGGATTTGTAATCCAATACCACCGCCAATGCCTCATCACCCTGCGGATCACGGCACACATCAATCCGGTCAATCCGGCCGCGCAAAGCCAAACTGTGCCCGTTGCCCAGGTCCATTTCCCACGCCGGCACGGCCGAACCCTCCCCGCCAAAATCCAATTCGACCGCCGCCGGGTCGAATTGATACTGGCTGCGCATCCACGAGATGATCACTTCGACAAAATCCTGGAGCGATTCCGTCATCAGCCGCGCGGCAAACCGGCTTTGCGGCGTTTCGCGCAAAAGGCCCTCGCGAAAATCCGCCGCCAATACCGCCGCGATTTGCCCGATGCGCTCGCGCGCCTGCGACGGCGTTAAATCCCGCCAGCGTTTCTTTTCCGCAACCACTTGTTCATGAAAAATCTTCAGGACGTCGTGTTGAAATGTGCCCCGCTCGCGGGCGTCCAGTTCAAAAAGTTTTCGTTCCCCTGCCCGGAGTCCGGACCGGATAAAGAATTTGAACGGACATTGCGCAAATTCCTCCAATCGGCTGACCGACGTTTTTAAAACCGCGCCATACAGTTTTTCGGCCATAGCCGCGGACAGGTTTGCCTCAGGATCCGGTTCACACAGCGCTCCCAAATCTTTCATCAAACCAGCAATCATTGGAGACCACCGGAAGTCCTCAAATTCCCCGGGCGCGGCGTGGACAAGAGTCGGGATCAACTCGTTCACGCTCACAATTTCATTCAAACCAACGCCGCTCCCCATATTTTCTACCGCCAGATCGGGAAACAGGTCCGTCAATCGCCCCACAAATGCCGAAGGATTTAATGGCTTCCCGTCAGCGTCACTGCGCGAGAATGCGACGGCCAATCGTTCACCGGCCCGCGTGAACGCGATGTATCCATAATATCGTTCCCGCGCCAGCCGATCCCACAATAGATTGCCGAAGGACACAACCTGATTCAATTCATGCCGATCGGCGTCGGTTAGAATCGCCGGCGACGCCGGGGCGGCGGGAAAAACTGATTCATTTGCGCCCAGAACCAGGCAGAATTTCAATTCAGGATTTCGGGCGCGGTCCACGGCGCCGATGAGCACTTCATCCAGCGCGGGAGGAATAATTCCAACCGTCAGGCTGGCGAGCCCCGACTCCAGGACCGGCAACCAGTCGCGCAAAGTCATCGGCGCTTTTGAAAATGCCAGCGCCACGTTATCGAGCCACAAATTCATCTGCTCCCAGACGGTCAAATCAACAGATGGACGCTGAAGCGACCCCGCCCCGGTCCCTTCCTCCGCACTCCGCCGTTCCAACGTCTCGCCAATGCGCATGAGATCCCAGAACTCGCGCAGCGTTTCCGCCAACTGCGTGCCGTCCGGCTCGAACCTCCATTCCGCAAGACGATTACCGAGAACTTCAAAGGGCGGTATGATTTTTTGGCGCAACTGTTCAAAGCGCTTTCCCAATTCTTCATCTTCAGGAATCCGGATCGGCACGCGCCACCTTCCGCCCTGCCAGCCGCGAGCCAGCGATTCATTTTCCAACCGGTCTATTTCCGAATCGTCCGCGGAACAAAAACCGGCCTTCAACGCCGCAAACCAGTCCTCGTGCCGCCAATCAAACGCCGCCGTCCGCAACGCATTTCGTGTTAGCTCCGCCAGCGGGTGATGCGCCACGCCTTCCCGCCGATCGAGAAAAAAAGGAATCCCATAACGCCGGAACGTTCGCCCCAGCGGCTTGTGAAAAGCCTCCAGGTTGCGGACCAGCACCGCACAATCCCGAAAACGATTGCCCTGCCTGACAAATTTCAATATTTCGCGCGCCGCAAATACCGCCTCCCCCTCCGCATTTTCGCAAACAACCACTCGCAAGGAAGCGACATCGTTCCCACCCGTACCCGTCTCGCCATGAAACGCCATCGGAGCGCGGCATTCATGCCGCTTCAGCGTCCCTTTAGCGTCGGAAGTTGATGCGGCCTGAAGGCCGCGCTCCGGCTCACTGCCCGGACGCGCGTCCAATTTTGGAGGTCGGGACTTCTCACGGCCCATTATGGGGCCGATCTGTCGGTCGGCCTCCCATCCCTCCTCCAACTCGCGCAAAACCGAGCTTCGCGCAAACCGCCCCGCCTTCGCATCACGTGGCAGCCTCACGACTTCGCTCTGACAACCCGCCAAATGCTCGATCCGCTGCCGGCATTGCTGAAAGGTTTTGCCCACGGCATTCCAGATGGACAATCGGGAATCCGTCGCCGGTTCATCCAAACAAAACGCCAATGTCGCTTGATCGCAAAAAGGCACAACCGCGGCCAGCAAATCCAATTCCTGCGGCGTCATTTCCGCGAATCCATCAAGCCATAAACCCGAAAAATGAAAGGCCGGATTTCCTGAATTGGCGCGAAGTAAATCCGTCGCTGCATCCAGCAACCGGTTTCCATCCTGCAATTTATGTTCCGCCAGCCATTCGGCATAACCAGCGTCCAGCAGTGCCAGGTCGCGCAGCTTATCACGCAGCTCGGCGCGCAAATGAGGGCTTTCCGCCAGCGCCTTCACTTTGGATGGCGATAACTGATATTGTTGGAACTCGGCCAGCAACCGGCTGATTTCCAGGGCAAATCCCGGACGCCTCGCACTGCCCCGGAACAATTTCAGGTCGCTCTCACGCTTCAATAGCAGCGCCCGCAAAACCATGATCCGGCCTTCCTCGCTCAAAAGTTCCGGCGGCGCGATATTCAGCCCTTCAAAAATAAGCCGGGCGAGCCGTTCGAAAGATAAAATCTGCAATCGCGTGTAACCCTGGATCGAACCGTCGGCCAGCAATTGCCTTTCGAGTTGAAATGTGGATTGTTTGGGAGCGATGAAGATCAGCGGCGGCCCTTCAGGAGCGGCCCGCAAAACTTCGCGAACTTCCGCCAAACAACGAAACGTCTTGCCGCTGCCGGCCGGACCGCAAAGAAAACGAACTTGCACTCAAACCTTTTAACCCAAACGGCACCCGAAAATCAATGCCCGACCATGCAGCCGCCAACAGAGCCGCGACCGCCTGCCTCGCCGTAGCTTCCGAGCGACGGCAGGTGAGGGAGCGTCCCTGATCAGGCGAAAATCGGCCACGTTTCTACGCAAAAAGTTTTGGGAAAAACGCCCTATCCAACCGCATGGTTACGGACTAATGCCCGCCGCAATGTCCGCCGCAACAATGTCCGCCCCCTCCCCCGGACGCTTTGCCCGCCGGCGCGGCCCCGGCTGAAGCAAACGTGGAAAATTTTTTCGCCAGTTTCTTCGATCCGCAATGCGGGCATTCTGAGTTCTTCCAATCGGCGGAGCGGACCAGGAGTTCGCTGTCCTTTCCGCATTTTTCGCAATGAAATTCGTATATTGGCATGGGAAAAATCTATTGGCGCATTACATTTATTACAACGATAATAAGCAAAATTCCAATTCCCGCGAAAGTGACCAGGGCGGCGCTTTTGGAGACAGTTTCGGACTTATCACCCAGGTTCTGTTCGCGGAAGAAAGCATAAACTAACAGCAAGGCGGTCAAAAGTTGCAGCCCAAGATAAACGAAAAGGAAGGGATCCGAATGGAACCGTCTTGATAAATATTCACACACCGATGCAAGAGAAAAAACAATGTAGATCAACAAAATTATTTTTTCCGTCTTCACACTTCATTTATAACGACTTTCGCCTTTTCTTTCAAAGTGCAAATAGCCCGATGTCTCAACCGATAATCCTTCACCATTTCGTGGTGATCCTCGACCGCCAAAATTGGACGCGCATCAGGACCATGAACCTCCCAATACACCCGGCGTAGCCGCTAACTGAGCGCCCTGGAAGGGCACTGGAAATTAGCCAGGGGTAAGCGAGTCTTCGCCCGTCGCGCCATAGCCGAGCGGAGGCGGAAGCGCCACCCCTGGTCGCGATCCCCAAATTCCAACCGCTGACTTCGAAGCCGCGCGAAGCGCGCGTCCCCTTTGCGGCCCGACGTTTTACGGTTTTCTCTTTCAGTACGGAAACCGCGAGCTCTCCGTCCAGTCACTCGACGTTCAGCGTTCGATGTTCGAGGTTTTCGCGCGTCCCCCCTATTTAACCCTTTTAACCTTTAAACGATTTAACCCATTCCGGTTCGTTTCCACCGTTTCCAACCCTTACACAAAAAATGTGCATACCCGTCGCGCCTTTTCGCGGCCATCGGGCTCCTGCCAATTCGTGCAATTCGTGTCTTCGTTTCCCCGTTGCCAAACCCACGCACAAGAAATGTGTGCGCAAGGTCACTACTGACTCCTTCCCAATTGCCCTCATTTTGCTTAATCTCCTCTCATGTCACAATTGCAAAAAGCAATCGAACAATCCATCGAAACCTTTCGCGGCCTTGCTCCTTTGGAAGAACCCCTCACTCGCGCGGCGAACCTCGTCCTAAAATCCCTGACTTCCGGCCATAAACTCCTGATTTGCGGCAATGGCGGCAGCGCCTCGGACGCCACGCACCTCGCCACCGAATATTTATGCCGTTTTCGCGAAGACCGCCGCCCCTATCCCGCCATCTCCCTCACGGCCAATGGCGAATACATGACCGCCGTCTGCAACGACTATCACGCTGACGACATTTTCGCCCGCCAAATCTGGGGCCTGGGCATTAAAGGCGACGTGCTCATCGCCTTCACCACCAGCGGCAAATCAAAAAATGTCCTGCGCGCATTGAAAGAAGCCAAACGCCGCGGCCTCGAAACCATCTGTTTCCTCGGCCGCGACGGCGGGTTCACCAAAGGCATGGCCGCCATTGATATCCTTGTCACGGGTAGCGTCACCGCGCGAATTCAGGAAGCCCACAAACTCCTCATGCACGCCCTCTGCGAAATGGTCGAAGAAAAACTGCCGAAGCAATAAATCACGCGGTTTTAGCCAAGGGATTCTCCGTTTCCAAGGGCGAGTGCAGATTCCTCAATAGCCGAGTCCGCGAGGCTCTGATTGAAGCCCTGAAGGGGCAACCGATAGTAGCCCGGGGCAAAGCGCGAGTCTGCGAGCGCGACGCCCCGGGTAAAAACCTTAAAAATCTGCCGCTGATTTCCCGCTCCGCGGGACGCGCGATAGCGCGAATCTTATCTCCGGCCATTTCCAAAACCAACGCGATCCACGCCAAAGCCCATCAACCTAAGCTTCAGAGCGGCATGTCGGAGAGAATAGTTCGCAAATCTTTATTCCACTCTCAATCCGATCCGTAATACGCATACTTCAAAACCACTACAAAATTGTAGCCGAGCCAAATGACTATCGGACCACTGCAAAAAATCGCTCCCAGGCCCGCGATAGCCGCACCCCAGCGTCGGTGAGGTTTCGCCACATTCCAATACTGGCGCTCCAGAACCCGCGCTCGTCTGGCGTTCCAAAGAGCCAGAATTGCAAATGGCAAACCGATGGCTGGCAAAAGACCGATTAAACCATACGTAAAAGAACGCATCGAATGCCGGATCATCGTAATCTTGGCGACGGCGTCATTATTCATTGGCTCTTCATGATGGTATTTGTCCCTTTATCATCGCGATCAAAAGGCCGAAGATTGCCATAGCAAAAAGCGCCACCAGCACGCCGTTCAATATCACAATGCCGCTGGTCATGGCGTTCGCAGCGGTTTCCTCAAGCTGAAATGCTTTGGCTTCCAGCGCCTCGTGCCAACCTCGCAGAGCGCTGACAAATCCGCCGCGCGCATGCGCTGCGTTGGTCAATCGCCAATGAAACTCGCCACTTGGGTCGAACGCGCGAACGGCATCCTCAAGTTTCGCTCCTTGCTGAAGCATCTTAATAATGCGCGCCGTTCGCCGCCGGCATATCTCGTTCGCAGTACAATCACCGGCTAGCCGCACGGCCTCCGCCTCAGGCACGCCTCCGTCCAGCAGGACCGCCAGCATAGCGGAAAAAGTGCGCTGCAATTGCTTTTGTTTCCATGGCAGATGCCAGGAAATCCAATCCACAACTGGAAAACCCCGGAATTTAAGAAAGCGAGTGAGGCCGGGACCGCCAATGTAAATAAGGGTCACCGTGAGCAATGCTGCAAAAATGACCGCCTCAATACTAAAAAGCCAGGAAATGTGATTAAAAACGAATTGGGTCATCGGTGCAATCTGGACTCCATCGTCTGTGGCAAGCTCCTGAAAACCTGGAACAATAAACGTTGCCACAAGCCAAAGCATGAATGTCGCTATCGGAGCGAACATTAATAAAATCGTGACCATATAATGCATTGTGGTGCGGGCGGCGTCCGGCGGCAGACGGACCACTTCGCGGCACGCCGGCAGGATCTTTTTCAAATCACCCAGTTTCTCAGCGGCGCGAAGCATGGCATTGATCTGCGGCGGCAAAAAACCCGGGGCCATGCCCAATGCTTCGCCAAACCGCGCCCCGTTCTCAATCTGCGCGGCAAGCAGATAGAATCCCACGCCCGGCGCGCGATCATTCATTTTCGCCACGGAAACGATCGCCCAATCAATGGCCTCGCCTCGATCCAGCGCCGTTTCAATTAAATCAAGAAAAAACATTACCCGATCACGCCGCCGCATCGGCAACGAAATTAGAAAATGCAGCAGCAGCGCGAACCCTCCACCCGGCAACAGGATCAGGGCCAAATACCAAAGGCAACCAACCAAAAAATCGAGGAAGTCGTCCATAATGAATCAACTGGAAAGGCTGAACATCGGAAACATAATCGGCAGAAACATACAGAACAACAAAAACGCCTGAGAAAGAACAATTGCGCCGAGAAATAAGGATGCTAAAGGCAAAACGGAGAATAGAGCAACCTCAGTTCTGCAAATGGCTCGTGAATGATATACTTCGGCCGCCCGGCAGAGGCCGCCAATCAGGTCCTCCCCAGCTCCCGCCACAATCCAGACAAACATTCCCGGAAACACCCGATTGCCCGTGGCAAATTCGGAGAATTTTGCCATGCCAGCGGTCAATTTCGCTTTCCATCGGGCCAAATCCTTCGTCGTGGCATTGTTTCCTTCAAGTTCCTGCACATCCTGAATCGCTTCCGGCAAAGTGACTCCATTCTTAAGCAACAATGCCAATGCCGACGCCACTCGCGCCACGCTGGCTTCTTTAAACGCGGGAAGTCGCCGTAAGAATTTTCCCCGCATCCCCGACTGAAACACGATGAACAGCGCGCTGACAAATAGAGCGCCCAAAACTGTCGGAAAAACCCAAATCTCGTGAAGGGTCGAAAGAGCGAACATTGTTGCCCACGGCACCTTCATGTCCATTCCCTCAAAGAGATCAATGAAAGCCGGACCAGCGAAGCAATTCCAAAAAACGGCGACCAGAATCGAAATGACAAATGTGCCAAACAGGACAATCAGTGGATACGTCAACATACTCCTGAGCCGTCTCCAAATATCGTTCTGCCTCTGAAAATAATCCGCCAGCATGGTCAGCGCGCCGGGCAAGTCGCCGCTCTTGACTCCCACAACCATCATCCGTTTATAAAGTTCCGGGAACTGGCGAGGTATCAAGGCATTGGCGATCGGCGTGCCGTGCACCAAGTCCGCTTCCAGCGCCTCCAATTCATTCCGCACTTTGCCGCGCCGCATGTCCTCACAGAGCCGTCTCAGCGCGCCTTCCAGCGGAATGCCGCTACGCAACATCGCGGCCAATTGCTCATTAAAAAGGGCAAATTCGTCGTATTTCATCCGGGCCGGATCTCAGATTTTGTTAGTTAGCGTCAGAATATGTCGTCCCTAACGGGACTCCGCATTTTTGACCGTTTTCTACAAATATGTCGCCCCTAAACGGGGCTTGTACGCGTGCAGTAGGACGGTCAATGGGAAGCGCATGCGCCGTCGGCGCGACATCAACTGGAAACGCCTTAATCCCCATCGTCCGAACCAAAACCGCCCCCGCCGTTTTCAGCCGAATGCAGGGCAATGCCCGCCGCCACCAAAAGCCAAAGAATGATGGCGAGCGAAGCGAACACCGCGCCCCAAATCCGGTAAGGCTTGGCGGGATTCCATTCCAATTTTTCACTTACTCGGGCCTGCCCGGCCATCATCAACGCCACCAGCGCAAACGGCACCCCAATCATCGGCAAAAAACCCAGCAACCCAAAGATGAAACAACGCATTGAGCGCTGGATCATTTTGATTTTGACGATCGGGTCGTTATTCATTGGATTGAATGTGGTTCAGCCGCCCGGGCCGGGATAGAATTCGTCTGCGGCATGGCGAGCCGTTTAATCTGTTGTTTTTCCAAAAGTTTGACTTCGCGGTGCAGATGGCCCAGCGCCATGCTTTCGGCCCCGGCAAGCAGCACCATAATCGCCAACAATATGATGAACATGAATGTCGTTAACCCGGCTTCATTCCTTCGAATCCGCTCTCCTCTCTCTTCCGGCCTAAGTTGAATTTTCATTGTGTCTTTTGCGCCGCTTCAAACGTAAACA